>NZ_JBCPGE010000067.1:0-20407 GCF_040914025.1 Ruminococcus sp. RTP21484sp1_RTP21281st1_A8_RTP21281_210402 | reverse complement strand
TCGTTTACAAAATGAGATTTTCATTTACAAAGAGAGACTCTTGGGTTACAAACGGGACTCTCGCTCTACATTTCACCGGTTGGATTACATATCAGAAAGATATTGTGCCGGTTTGAAAACTAAAAGTCTCAAAATACAGACTTAATAATTGCGATTTCACTCTCAAAGTGCTATAATACAAACTATATTTGGGTGGAGGTGCGGAAATGAAAGTACGGTACAACAAACTTTGGAAACTTCTGATTGACAAGGGAATGAAAAAGAGTCAATTACGAGAAGCGGTCGGGGCAAGCAAAAGTACATTTGCGAAACTCGGAAAAAATGAAAATGTTACCCTTCCCGTGCTGTTGAATATATGCGAATACTTAGAGTGTGATTTTGGCGACATAATGGAAGCCGTACCCGAAAATGAGGTGTAGGATCAATGAACAAGAAGATTTTAATTGTGGATGACGAAAAAGAAATCGTTGATCTGCTTGAAGTGTATTTGAGTAACGATGGTTATTCAGTATATAAATGTTATAATGGGTTAGAGGCGATGAAATGTATCAAACAGTCGCAGATTGATTTAGCGATACTTGATATTATGCTGCCGGATATTGATGGTTTTCGACTTTGCCAAAAAATTCGGGAAAAGTTTTACTTCCCTATTATTATGCTTACCGCCAAAATTGAGGATAGCGACAAGATTATGGGGCTTACGATTGGTGCGGATGATTATATAACGAAACCGTTTAATCCTTTAGAGGTTGTGGCAAGAGTAAAGACGCAATTAAGGCGTTATCAGAGCTATAACAGTCCTAATTTGAGCCAATCCGAAGAAAAAGACGAGTATGACATCAGAGGTCTACTGATAAACAGAGTCAGCCACAAGTGCTACTTGTATGGCAAAGAAATAGCCTTGACTCCGTTGGAGTTTTCTATTCTGTGGTATCTGTGCGAACATCAGGGTAAAGTTGTCGCCTCGGAGGAATTATTTGAAGCCGTGTGGAAAGAAAAGTATCTTCGCAACAGTAACAATACGGTAATGGCGCACATTGGGCGGCTTCGGGAAAAATTGAATGAACCTTCAAAAAATCCGAAGTTCATTAAAACTGTTTGGGGGGTAGGGTATGAAATTGAATAAAAAAGAAAAAAACTATCTGCTCTCTACCTTGTTCAAAGGGTATGTAATTCAATGTGCGATTTGCTCTGTGCTTATTTTTGGCGGTACTTTTCTTTTAGGAATTATGGCAGAGGAAATTCTCCGCAAGTATGTTTTGTATTATTACTTGTATTACAGAACAGTATATCTTTATATAGTGGCTGTAATCGTGTGGGGTGGCTGTATTATATACATGACATACCTACTTTTGAAAAAAGTAGTCGCCTATGTGTACGAGGTACAGGCTGCGACAGGAAAAATGTTCGATCAGAATGTCAGTTACATTGAAATGTCCCCGGAGTTGAGTGAAATCGCCGCTAACATCAATCAGTTAAAACAAGAGGCTGAAAGTAATGCAAGGCTTGCAAAAGAAAATGAGCAGCGAAAAAATGACCTGATTATGTATCTTGCACACGATTTGAAAACACCGCTTTCTTCTGTAATCGGGTATCTTACTTTACTGCGTGATGAGTCGCAAATCTCAAAGGAACTTCGAGAAAAGTACCTTTCAATCACTCTTGGTAAGGCAGAACGGTTAGAGGATCTGATTAACGAGTTTTTCGAGATAACACGATTCAATATATACGATATTACATTACAATACACGAAAATCAATTTAACTCGCCTGCTGGAGCAACTTGTATATGAATTTAAGCCTATGCTCAAATCAAAGAATTTGCAATGTAATCTTTGTGTTGATGATGATATAATGCTTCGATGTGACGCAGACAAAATTCAGCGTGTTTTTGATAACCTTTTGAGAAATGCGGTTATCTACAGTTTTGAAAATACGGATATCACGATCAGCGCACAATGTCAGGAAGATACGGTCAGCATTATTTTTTGTAACCACGGCGATACTCTGCCGGAAGAAAAGTTAAACAGGATTTTCGAGCAGTTTTATCGGCTTGACGCAGCGAGAAGTACAAGCAGTGGAGGAGCTGGATTAGGTTTGGCGATTGCAAAGCAGATTGTTGAACTACACAATGGTACAATCGTTGCAGAGAGCCAAGAGGATCAAAACAAGTTTTCAATTACTTTGCCGTTGGCGTAGGAAAATTGTAAGAATTTGCATAGAAAAAAAGAGGAATATCTTACGAGCAATCAAGAAAATACGGGCTTCTGTTTTGGTACAATAAAAGTATCAAGATAGAGGCTCGTATTTTTTGTGATACAGCATAAGGAGGAATGATGAAGTTGCTAAGAAAACAAATGCTGCTATGTTCTATTTTGTTTCTTGTATTTACGCTATCTGCCTGCTCTGCAATTGGGCAGACAGACGAAAACAATCTTACAGATAGCGCAACATCCGCAGAAAAAACGGTATCAGTTGTACGAGGGACAATTACTCCAACCGTTTCAACGCAAACGACTATTGTTCCGGCAGTACCGTTTATTATTTTCTCACCCGAAAATGGCATATTTAATACAGCGGTAGAATTAGAAGAAAAAATCACTGCCGGGCAAATTATTGGAACTGTGAACGGCAAAGAATTGAAATCTCCGGTGGATGGTACAATTACCTCTATTGCCCCATCCAATGAAAGCGTACCGAGTAATTATCCCGTAGCGATAGTGCATTATACAGGATTTGCCCTCAATGTAGAGGCAGATAATTTTTTGAGTACCTTACCGGAGTATGCAGAGTTGAAAGCAAAATTTCAAGTATATGATGGTGTAGGACCAACCGATATGATTGCCGTGGTGTCGCCTGCCGCAGATGAAAATGCGTTTACGGGAATCGTGCCGCAAGAGGGCATTCTGCAATGCTTGATCAGTCAAACAGTCGATGTGAAATCGGGGCAAAGTGCAACGGTAGTCATAACGGCGACAACGAGAAATGATGTCCTTATATTGCCGCTGTCGGTAATAGCGGGTAGACAAGGGACGGGATTGGTTACTGTAATTACTCCGAATGGAGAAAGAGTGGAAACAAAAGTGACATTGGGTGTGACAGACGGAGCCAATATAGAAATACTGTCCGGCTTAGAGGAGGGCGATGTAGTTTCTGCTACTCCGCCAAACCTTGATCCGAGGGGGATTTGATAAAATGAAAGGAATTTCCGAAAAGACTTTAATCAAAATAAAGGATTTGAAAGCAAGCGTCAAATTGAATAATGGCGATATGCTGACAACAGTAACCAACGCTAATATGGAATTGCAACGAGGGCGCAGTTATGCCATTGTCGGAAAGTCCGGCTCAGGCAAAACAAGCCTTATATCCATTATTGGCTTGTTAAATCGGGAATATGAGGGCGAGTACCTTTATGATGGTATATCTATTTCTGCTTTGAAAGACCGTGATCTGTCTATACTGCGAGCCAATAATATCGGATTTGTATTTCAGAACTACTCTCTGATTAAGCACTTGCGGGTATGGGAAAATATCGAATTACCCCTACTCTATGCCAAAAAGTCGTTTACCGCCAAACAGCGTCACGAGATAATTACAGGCTTGCTAAAAAGTGTCGGCTTAGAAAGCAAGGAAAATGATTACCCAATCAATTTGTCCGGCGGTGAACAACAAAGAGTTGCAATCGCAAGGGCGCTTGCAGTATCTCCGGAAGCCATTTTATGTGATGAGCCTACGGGAGCGTTGGATAAAAAGACGGGAACGCAGATTATGGAACTGTTGCACAGCGTCGTAAAAGAAAATGGAATTATGCTGCTGTTGGTTACGCACGATCCTGATATTGCAGATACCTGTGATACGATTTTTGAAATGGATGGAGGGAGGATAACTTGTGCTAAAAATGATACTTAAAGACCTTCGTCTGTCTCCACTTAGAAGTATTCTGACAAGTGTTTCAATGCTTGTAGGCATTATCGCAATGCTTGGATCGGTATTAGTTGGTACGCTTGGACGGGAGTATTTGATTTCCGTAAACGCACAGGTATATGGCTGGTCACCTACTTACTCATTCGTGATAACGGAATCCGATTTTCACGATAGAAATAAAATGGAACAATTATTCCAGAGATTTGAAGCCATTGATGATGTAGCCGCTGTTACTTTTTCTATGGGAGAAGATATTCGATTTGCACCAATGAAAGATTTAACGCCAATACCGCCGAATGATGTTTACCAAAACCTGATGGCTTTTGATTTAGTTTGCACCACGGAGGCATATAGTCAAGTCTATAATCTTCCAATGACATCCGGTAGATGGTTAGAGCCTTCGAGTGAGGGCGGATCGCTTGAAGTGGTCATAAACAAAGAAGCTAAAAACTATTTTAATGATTCGCCCTATGCTGCAGGAAATGTAAAAAGCACACTTTCGTTAACCCCATTCAATATTGTCGGAGTAGTAAACGATGGCAGGGATTTTCCGACTATCTATGCGGATTCTGCGGCGATCCTCAATTTCGCACCAGCAATGTGGCAAGTACAAAATGCAAATGTGTATTGGCATCCCACAACAGGACTGACAATCGAACAGATACATTCTGCCCTTGGCGACATTTTGACTGATACCATTGGCGGTTACTGGGAAAGTGCTGGGCGGAGTGATATTGGAGATACCTATGATTCGGTATTGTCCATACTGCAATTAGGGCTTTTGGTTACTTCGCTTTTGTTGCTGTTTGTTTCCGTATTAGGGCAGATCAATATCGGACTATCTTCATTGGAACAGCGCACACATGAGTTGCTGATCCGCAGAGCGATAGGTGCTTCACGAACAAATATTGTGGCATTGGTTTTAGGCTCACAGTTGATTTTATCAATATTCGTTTGCTTTGCAGCTATTTTGATTTCGCTGATTTTGGTGCATTGTATTGGAGCGTTGCTCCCTGTGGATTCCCCGGTGGGAACACCGAGTTATCCAATCAGCGTTGCTGTTGTTGCAGTTGCTGTGTCTGTGCTTATAGCATTATTGGGCGGATTATTACCAGCATTGAAAGCAGCAAAATTAGAGCCTGCATTGGCTCTTAGATAATAAAACTCAATTCAAGGAGGAAACAAAATGAAACGAACAATCTCAAAATCCGAAAGACCGTACAGACTGTTATTGTGTGTTATGATTTCTTTGCTGGTGATTATGCTGGCAGGCTGCTCCACTTCTTCGGACTCCGACACAAACACAAGAGGTTTCACGGACTTTGCTACCATTGAAGAAGAATACCTAACGACCATTGAGAGTTTGAATTGGCCGGAGGGCTTTACGCCGCCTGATGCTTTGGAAGGCGAAGATACGGGAGCGTCTTTTCAGATAGGATATGGCGATACAAGAGCATCTAACCTTTGGGAATATTCTTGGATGCAGGAATGGCTTGATACTTACAATACGGATTCGGAAAGGGCGGCAAAAGCCTTAGCTGAACTCGAAAAAGCCTTTGATATGCCTTATATGGGAACAGATCGCTGTGATGACGCCACACGCAAATATCTTCGTGATAATATTGATAAAGCTAAGTTGGGAGATCCGTCTGGATTTACAGAGTGTATTCAGGCAAATTATGCCGATTAAAAATGGCACATAGGAGTTTTGGTGTTGGGAGGTGAGCACATATATGCAGAGAAAACGCCGTAAGAAAAAACGATTTGGAGTATTTTTGTTTTTGCTTGTAGTTTGTATCGGCATAGGTATAATGTTTGTGCCGTGGGCAATGCAGCCGGAAAATTTCAGAGAGGTAAAGAATAAAATAAATGGTTTTCTCTACAAAGAAGATTTTCCTGACTCTTATAATGCAAAATCGCTGATTTTGGTGGATTGTTCTGATGATGAAATATTTGTTTCAAAAAACGAGAACGAGCCACAAATTCCTGCAAGTTTAGCCAAGCTGTTTGTTATTGAGTATGCGTCAACTTTAGCAGACCTTGATAGTATCGTTGTTGCAGACTATGGTGCTATTTCACTCACGAAACCTGGCTCGTCTGTTGCTCAAATCAAGGAAAAAGAATACTTTTTACACAATCTATTTGCGGCAATGTTAGTACCGTCAGGGAATGACGCAGCTTATGTGGTTGCTGATTATTGTGGAGGATTACTTTCGCCGCAAGCAGAAAGCTGTCAAGAGCGTGTGAGGATTTTCATGGAGAACTTAAACCTGCATTTGCAACAGCAGGGGTACTTAGACACAGTTTTATATGATCCGAGTGGTTTTGATATGGAGGCACTTACCACCACTTTAGATTTGAAAGAAGTAGTATATCGGTTGTTGGAATACTCGTGGTTTAGAGAAATTGTATCTCAAAACACTTATACGGCAACACTGCCTGATGGCAGTACACAAATATGGCAGAATACAAACGCCTTCCTTGATCCGACATCCGAATATTACAACGAAAATGTATGCGGAATTAAGACTGGCTCTCTGTCTGACGACTATAACTTGATTGTGCTTTATCAGCAGCACGGAAAAGAGTTTTTGATATGCAGTTTAGGCTCTCAGTCCGATTCCTCTCGTTATGACGATGTGAATTTTATTCTGAAAACGATTGATGAATCGTATTATCTCACGCAATAAATCTTATGTTGTCCAAGACAAAAAAACTAACCAAGGGGGGTGATAATATCGGACGAATCGTAATAATGGAGTTCAAAGCACAAGACTCAACAGCCTTTGACGATATGCTGGCTTTTGTAAAACAGCACCCTGATTTTGAAAAATTAGAGATTTCATATGAGCCGACATTATCCCTTTCCGGCTTAGAAATCAATTTGAGCCGGCGCAGAGTTATCAATAACGGTCAGGAAATTGAACTGACCGTCAAAGAGTACGATATACTCTGCTTGCTCGCAGCCAATAAAGGTCGTGTTCTTACATACGAGCAGATTTATGATAAGGTGTGGGGCGAAATATCAGCAGGCAATGAAAAGGATACCGTAGGCTTTCACATTCGGAATCTTCGTAAAAAACTTTGTGATACAAACTCTCACTTTTCCATAGATAGTGTTCGTGAGATCGGCTACCGCTTTAACAGTCAGTAAGCAGTCCCTCGTAGTTCATAATGAATTGCGAGGGATTATTCATTTTCTAAGACGGTATGTCGGAATTTGATAAATCCCTGCAAATGTTGATTTTATACGACTGTTAAGAGCAATATCGTGTCTAAACTTGCGACTGGACTTTGCATTTTCTACGAGTTATCTTCGTAATATCTCGGCATTATACTACTGGAATGTTTATCATAAACAGGGCATGATTTATGGCAGAATGGGCAGTCGTTCTCGTGCCATTTATTAGGTCTTGCTTGGATACGAATATGTTTAACTCCATTCTTATCAGAGTAAAGATTACAATTTTTTATAACTGTGTTCTTGACATTAAGGACACTTTTGCATAATGTATTAACTGAAGCCACTTGTGAATACTCCTTTTGTGTTTTTCTTCGCAGTTAATACATTAAAGGACACAAGTGTTTTTTCAATATGGTGTTGTTAATTTATGGTGTTAGGCTTCCACCATTATGCCAGAAGCCTCATATAAATTTATTGGGAAGAGTTACCGATCAAGTTTTCTCAGAATCCGAAGAATGGGATATTGATACGGTGTCAGAAACTATTGCATCGGAATATGAAAGAGCAACGAATCTTTCGATAAATAAAGAGAAGCAGAATTTGCCAATAGAAGAAAAACGAACGATAGATGTTAAAGAAATACGAGAATGGCTGAACTTTATTATTACGATTATATCAGTTGTTTTGGGAGTTACGAATTCTTCAGCAACAACGATAAATAATTACAATTATACACAACAAGTCAATAATTATTACATCGTTGGAATGGGATATGATGCGAAGGAGCTAAATACGACTAAATATAGAATCGTTAATAGAGAATCTATTGTACGACTGAAGCATGACTGCCATTCGATTGTAATTGAAAAGCTTGAGGAAGGGAAAGTTGTTAGAATTATAGATAAATATAAAAAGTGGCGACAGATAATTTGGGAGAATGAAGATGGTGAAGAATGTATGGGGTGGATTCAAAATTATAGATTAACTGAGTTTAAAGTGCCTAGAAATAAATGATGTATATTTGATGAAATAGAATCTATAAGTGAAGGAAGTATTATGTGTGGTAGATATTATATTGATTCTGATATGGCAGATGAAATCGAAAAAGTAGTGCATGATATAGACCAACGGATCCGGCAGGAACATTTTGCAGGAGATATCTTTCCAACCAATGTAGCACCGATCATTGAAAAATCAGAACATGGATTGAAACTGGATGTTTGCAAGTGGGGATATCCATTGTCACAAGGAAAGAATCTGGTTATAAATGCAAGAGCAGAATCTGTTATGGACAAACCTTCTTTTCGAAATGGAATCCTCTATCACCGCATTTTGATACCGGCAAGTGGGTTCTATGAATGGAATCGGTTAAAAGAGAAAAATACATTTTCCAGATATGATGCACCAGTATTGTATATGGCTGGCTTCTGTGATTGGTTTGAGAATGAACGACGATTTGTGATTATGACTACAGCAGCCAATGAATCTATGATAAAAGTACATGATCGTATGCCGCTGATATTGGAAAAAGGACAGCTGAAAGATTGGTTCGATGACAGGAAAATGGAGCAAATTCTGCATCAGGTACCGGTTCAGCTAAAACGAGAGGCAGAATACGAACAGCAGAGCTTATTCTTATAATGGTTCAGAGGAGAAATAGAAAGATGCAAATATTTGTTGATGCAGATGCCTGCCCAGTGGTTGCGATCATTGAAAAGATTGCAAAAGATAATAGTGTTCCGGTAATGTTGTTGTGTGATACAAACCATGTTCTGTCATCGACTTATAGTAAAGTTGTTGTTGTCGGTGCAGGAGCAGATGCAGTAGATTATAAACTGATTAGTATCTGCCATAAAGGAGATATTGTCGTATCACAGGACTATGGTGTGGCTGCAATGGCATTGGGAAAAGGTGCTTATGCTATTCATCAATCAGGTAAATGGTACACGGATGATAATATTGATCAGATGCTAATGGAACGTCACCTGAGTAAAAAAGCCAGAAGAAGTTCCCGTAAATGTCATGTCAAGGGACCGAAGAAGCGGACGGAGGAAGATGATGAAAGATTCGCTCAGTCTTTTGAAAAAATGCTTTTGATGGCACGGGAGAAAGAAGGCAGATGAGGAATTGTAGATGCAGAGGAACGACAGAAGCTATAAAGACTTAAAACAAAAACAGAAGAGTGCAATAGCAGATAAAACATACAAAATGCACTTGAAGTTTTATCTTGAGAATCAGCGAATGCCGGATGCTACTGAAATGAATGATATATGCAAAAGTTTGTTTACGGCAGTTCAATCGCTTGCTCCTAAAACGGAATATGAAGAATTTTATAAAATTGTTGAAAAGCGTGAAAAGAGTTATGAAGAACGTATCCTGAGAGACATTCAGAATGGAATTATAATAGAAACACTTATGGCAAAAAAACATAAGAAAACGCCGGAAGAAAAAGCAGCTGTTGCGAAACAAAAGAAGCAGCAGAGGCGAGCAAGACGGAAACAAGAAACAAGAGATAATCTGGCTAAAGAAGAAATCTTGCAAGATGACAGATTTTTCGTTATTGCCGGTTATACCTCCGGAGGTGCACCGTATGGTGTCACCTGGGAGGAAATGGGTCTGAAACCTTGGGAAGATTTGGAAGAGAATAATTGAGTTGTCAGTGCAATCTTATTTATCTCTTGTGACAGAAACAGGTTCCCGTTTTGCCGGAAGTAAGTCTGAATTGATTTCAGGAGCATCGAGCAGCACAGAGAAATTTTGCTGAATGATATCCAGTGTTTTCTGCTTTTTCTGTAATTTCTGTTTTTCCCGGATGGTAGCAGCTTGTTCAGATTCAAGATTTTCAATCCGCTTCTGGATTTTTTCAGAGCTAGGGATTTTGGTAACACCGAGATCCTGAAGCTCTTTTTTTAGTGAATCGTGGAGTTGGTATTCTGCCAGATGCTTGGAACGGTATTCTTTTGGATTTTTTGCAGATTTGCAATCTTCTATCACTTTACGGCAGAGCCGGTAAGAATCACAGTGTTTCTGAATGACTTTCTGCGTGCTTAGCTCACTGGTGATGTGTGCTATTCTCTGATCAGCCGCTTTAACAGAAGCATCAACATCAGAAACATGCTGCCTGAAATCCTCATAATTCAGTAGGTTATTTTCTGAAAGATAGTTGAAGGTGCGGGCTGCCTCTTTTAGATTATTGAGTTTTGCCCAATGTTCAAATCCTTCTCGATTGCCAGTCGTTACATACGTGGAGATATTGATATACAGGCGAGCTTCTCTGGACAGATGTTTTGGAGTTTTCACTTTGCTACGATTTTTAGCTAAGCGGATGCGGACGTTTTCTTCCGTATAATAACTTCCCAGAGATTTCATATAAGTGAAATTTTTTTGTTCCGGTGCACGGAAAGAAAGATGCTTTCCCTGCCGGACTTCATATCCAGCTAACTGCATTTTTTGTAGAAATTCCTCATAGTTGATGGAAGTCCAGATTGCTTTATCAACTGCAACACGTAGCTTGGCTTTCCAACTGGTGCCACGATGATATTCCATGTTCTCTTTATAGCTTTTTCCTTTTTCTCCGGTTGGCATACTGGTGGCAAGTCCATTTTCCAGGCAGATACGATTACTGATTCTGCAGAGTTTATGGTAGCTCCGCTTATTGGAAACATACTTGTGATGATCAACAAAGCTTGCAGCGTTGAAGATGATATGGTTATGAATGTGTGAGTGTGAGAGAAGAGATCGCTCTTTTACACTTTTGTATATATTAGAATAGCACTTTAGAAAGCACTATGGTAAAATAAGGTGAAGGTAAATCGGAATTGCAAATTTAGAAAAATTGTTGGTATTTGAAAAAAGACTGTAACCCTTAAGAGGCGAGAGTAAATATGGTTTATAGGAAATCTTGTGCTGTTACACTTTCTTGACATTTTCATGACTGTTCTAAGGATATTTTTACATTTGTCTGAGCTATACTTTAGCCATACCGAACAACCGGTAAATAAAAAATCAGGAGGAACTAAAATGATGAACAGATTATTCAAAAGAGGAACGGTAATAGCACTTGCAGCAGCAATGACTACATCCGCAGGTATTCCTGCCATGGCTGCCCAGAAGGAGACACTGGAGGAGACAGTGACTACATCAGAGGTAACACAAACAAATGTAGATTATGGTTCTCTCACTCAGAAGGAGATTGAAGAGTTTAACTCCATTTATGACCGACTTGACGCTATCGACAAAGAGGTAATGAAAGATGCAGATGGTCTTTCTGATGAAGATATCTATGCCAGATACGATCAGTATCAGGATGAAACCGATACCCTCATGGATCGCCTTGAGGAGCTTGATAAAAAAGCCGGGTGGATCGACAACGAGGAATATGAATATTCCGAGGATGAGTGTAATGCTCTGTATGATACAGGCAAGCTCACCGCAGAGGAAGCAGAACAGCTTCAGAAAGCATATGAAAGAATCGAAGAAATTGATGCGGAAGTGTGGACGGACGATGATCTTTCAGACGATGAGATCGAAGCCCGCTATGCAAAGTATGATGACGAGATTACATCACTGAACGCACAGATTGAAACGCTTGAAAAGAAAGCGGGTTGGTATGAGGGATACTATGGAAATTTGAGCGAAGATGAAGTCAATCAGCTTAACAGTATTTACAATAAAATTGATGCAATCTATGACAATATTTATAACGGCTCTGATAACCTCTCTGACGAGGAATTTGCTTCTCGCTATGCGAAGTATTCAGATGAGATTGATGCTTTGGAGGCACAGGCAATCGCTCTTGAAGCGAAAGCAGGTGGAACTAAAATACAGACATACTGATTTTGAAAGATATAATATGGGGAATCTCACAGAATTTCTGAGGGACTCCCCTCATGTGGGATTAAAGATATGGCAAAAAAAATCTATTTGGCAGATGATGAACAGGATATACGAGAAATACTCACAGAATTTTTATCCAATGCCGGATATGAGGTAACAGCATACAAGAATGGTGATACACTCTTTTCTGCTTTTCAGGAGAAGCCCTGTGATCTTGTTATTCTTGATATTATGATGCCGGGTTCAGACGGTCTTTCCATATGTAAAAAGCTAAGGACAATATCATCAGTTCCTATTATTATTTTGACGGCAAAGGATTCAGAGTCTGACCATATGAAGGGATTTATGTATGGAGGGGATGACTATCTGATTAAGCCATTTTCGCCGTCACTTCTTGTTGTCCGGGTAAATGCGTTGTTCCGAAGAGTTGAAATGAATATACCGGTAAAGGCAGATATTTCCTTTGGTGATGTGTGTTTTTCATGGGAGAAGCATAATGCCATTGTGAAAGAGCATGATATTGGTCTGACTATGACAGAATTTTCGCTTCTGGGATGTCTTATGGAACATGGTGGAACGGCAATCCCCCGGAATGAAATTCTCGACAAAGTATGGGGAATAGATTCTACGGAGATAGAAACCAGAGTTGTCGATGAGACAGTAAGAAGAGTCAGGCAGAAAATGAAGACCGCAGGCAGCAAAGTTCGCATTAGTGCTGTCTGGGGCTATGGCTATAAACTGGAGGATTGTAATGAATAAGACACGTTATAAAATTGCCACACTTACAGGTTCCGCCGTTATGGCAGCCATGCTTTTGAGCCTGCTGATTCTGAACATAGTTTTTAATAAAAAAATAGAGCTGAGAGCTGAGAATGCAATTAAAAACGTTTTTACTTTGGATTCAGACGAATATTTGAATTACGAATCTGAAAATGATACGGGCTCTTTATATTATGCCTCACTTGTATATATGGGGGCAGATTCAGAAAACAGGGATGACATATATCAGATTTTGACACCCAAAGAGAAGAAACTTATTGACTGGTATGAAACACACCCGTCTGATGAAATGCAAAGGGCAAAAATTAACGAAGCAACTTATTATATGAAAGCCAGAACAGAGTATTACGAAGACGGCAATGAGAGATTACTTGCTTATGTGGATGTTACCGGCGAACCAGAACTCGTAAAAGAAATCAGTTTTGGTGTTTTGCTGGATGCTTTTGTCATTGCCGCTCTCGGTGCTGCCATTGGATATTTTCTCGGGAAAAAACTTGAACAAAATGACAAAGCTCAGAAGACCTTTTTTGAAAATACATCTCACGAATTAAAAACCCCGCTTATGGCAATTTGCGGATATGCGGAGGAGATTGAAATGGGAGTCATTACCGATTATTCTCAAGCGGGCAGAATGATAGTGTCTCAGACGGAGCGTATGAGTAAACTTATTGAGGATATCCTGTATTTATCAAAAATGGAAAGCGGTACGGAACCATTAAAGTGTGAACCAATAGAAATGGCATCACTGGTTCAAGATATTTTGATGCCGCTTGAAGGAATTGTGAACAGGCGAAACCTTTCAGTATCGTTAGAACTGGACGAAGGATATGTCAACGGAGACCCGGAGAAGCTGGAACACGCTGTTGCTAACCTGATAACTAATTCCGTAAAATATGCGTGTAGTCAAATCGAAATATCGTGGAAAAATCAAGTCCTTTCCATCTGGAACGATGGAGGAGAACTTAGCACAGAGGATTTTTCCCATATGTTTGAACGTTTTCATACGGGACAAAACGGAAACAGCGGAATAGGGCTTGCCCTCTCAAAAGAAATCGTTGAAATGCACGGATGGAAACTTAGTGCGAAAAATGACAGGCATGGCATATGTTTATCAATGGTATGCCACAGTTAATTTAGGAACAATCAGGTTTACAGCTTCCAGTTTGTTGAGATGTTGCAAAATTTGGAATCAAGAGAGAATAAGAATGATTAACAATTTAATGTACATAGAATTAAAAATGGGATATTCTGATGATGATCCGGCATGGATTGGATATGTCAAAACTTCAAAAAGTAGAATAAAAATTTTTTGACATTTCTGCACATGCGTGCTAATATGATTATAGAAAAAGAGTGCTACCGATAGACGGTTAGTCCGTTTTACTATTTAGAATATCTATCAAAGATAACCGCTTAGTTTGCAGACAGGGCGGTTATTTTTGTGGTTTATGATTATCTTTGCCTAATGTATATCCGATACTAAAGCAGGTTAAGCCGAAGCTCACTACTGCTATGAAGTCCACAATACTCATTGGCTTAGCCCTCCTTTCCAGTGGATTCCCTTTCAGGTTTCTATGTAATCAGAGGGTCACAGTCCCTCTGTTGAAGGACTAACCGCCTACCGTTATGGTAGCACCCATGTTTCGATTATAACAATTAAAAACTACCGGTGCAATATAAAGTTGGTAGAGCAGCATTTGTTAGCCGTGGAAAAAAATCTTTTCGACTAAGGCTTCCGATGCCAAAACGGTGCCAAGAAAACAATCGGTATTTGGAGGAGTTTCTTATTTATGAAAAAAGGAATAAACAAACCAATCTTATTTTATATTGCATCAGTTCTGTTTTTCATAGCGTCAGCTATTGGCTTTACGAGTGGAAATGAAAATTCTATGGCTATAGTATGGTTATGTCTTGGTTCCTCATTTCTTTGTCTAGGTTCGACGCATAAGAAAAAGGAAAACAATACAGATGATAAATAATTTCATGCTTGTATTGCTGGAAAATCGGGATTCATCGAGTCCTTTTGTGATTTGCAACTGCTGGTTGACAGATTTACAGCCTGAAATGGTAGAATGCAAACAGCAAAACTGTTATATTTAGCTCATAAAATCTGCAAAAGGAGAAAAAAATGATTTTAGCTGATAAGATTACAGAGGAAAGAAAAAAGAATGGATGGTCACAGGAAGAACTAGCCAATCAGTTGGGCGTATCCAGACAGGCAGTATCTAAGTGGGAAAGTGCAGGAGCTGTTCCAGATTTGCAAAGAATTTTACAGATGTCGGAGCTTTTTGGTGTCAGTACAGATTACCTATTAAAAGATGAAATGAAAGCAGAAAATATCACCTATCACGAAAGTACTGAAAGCTATGCAGAACCGTTGAAAAAAGTAACTATGGAGAATGCAAATGAATTTCTTGACATGAAAAGAAATGGATCCAAAGTAGTGGCAAATGCAACAAGTATGTGTATCTTAAGTCCAATATTATTGATTGTTCTTGTGACAATGGCAGAAGATAGCGTATTTCATGTTTCGGAATCTCTGGCAACAGTATTTGGATGTGTTTTTTTGCTTGGAATGGTTGCGGCAGCCGTCTTTTTGTTTATTACATATGGAATGAGTGAATCACATATGGAACATTTTGAAAAAGAATGCTTTGAAACAGAGTATGGTGTATCTGGAATGGTACGAGAAAAAAAAGATTCCTATGAACCAATTTTTATCAGAGGAACAGCTGTTGGGGTAGTGCTTTGTATACTGGCAGTGATTCCGACAATTATTGCCGAATCTATGGAAGCGTCCGACTATTACTGTGGTCTTTCCGTTGGATTACTGCTATTCATACTTGCAATAGGAGTGAATCTGTTGGTTCGTGTTGGGATGGTAAAAAGCAGTTACGATACCCTTCTTCAGGAAGGCGAATATACAAAAGAAGAAAAACTGTTTAAGAAAAAGACTGACACGTTTTCTGGTGTATATTGGTGCTTGACTACAGCGATTTACCTTGCATGGAGCTTCTGGACGATGAGCTGGGATATTACATGGATTGTATGGCCGGTTGCAGGTGTTTTATTTGCAGCATTGCTTGGTGTGGTGAAAATGGTGTTAAAGAATGGCAGTGAAACTCAGCACTATATTTAAAATGGAATTAAGTTTATTTTCCGCATATTATACTCATCCAGAAATTCCAGTTCGCGTTGGTGGTTATTTCTAATAGAAAAAGAACTTTTTGACATTTACACAGCTGCGTGATAATATGATTATAGAAAAAGAGTGCTACCGATAGACGGTTAGTCCGATATATGATGTGACAAAAATTGCCGCCTAGTTTACCAGACCGGGGCGGCTATTTTTGTGGCTTATTATTATCCTTGCCAAAGGTATATCCAAGACCAAAGCAGGTTAAGCTGAAGCAGTAATGCTATTTCAGGAAATTCAGGCGGTTACCATATGATATGGAGTGCGGGAATGTATTGCCTGGAATGCTCCGTGGATATTATAGTTGGGAATTTTTGCTCCTAACATTAAAAAATTGATTATGGAGGTAAATACCAAGATGAAACTTGATGAATTTACAGAAATGATGACAGGACATTTTGATAACAAGGAGCAGTTTGATAAGATGCAGGCGGAAGGGAAAACATATCCATATGCCGAGCATGTAAATACAATCTGCAATGACAAAATAAAAAATCTTCCGGAGGATTTCAATGGCAGATTTGTTGTTGAAGAAAGCTACTATGAAACGAATGGAAAACGTCATGCATCACCACATCTTTTTCTTATTACAGAAACAGAACAGGGAATTTTACTTTCCTCTTATGAAATTCCAGAAGGAGAAGATAAGAAGGTATTTTCATACGCATCCATGAAGAAGGTTGATTACGCGGAACTGAAAAAATCCGAAAAATTTACTCCCGCACTTTACCATGAAAAGGACGGAATCTGGGAAGGCGGCAGCATAAGCCAGTTTTCGCCGGTAATGATATTTAAACTTTGGGAAAAGTTTTCCGATCGTTGTCTGGAAGTATCTGAAAGTATGGAAGTTAACGGGAAGAGAACTTTTGGATATGATGAACCAATCATTTATAAAAGGGTATAATCAAAGAGCGGCAGATTACAGAAAGCCTTTTTCAAACACGCTCTAATACAGAAATTAGCTCAATGGAGAGTAATGATATGGATAAAACAGATGAAGGTTTACTTGGAAATGAGAAAATCGAGGATGTAATCGCAGCACTTCAGCAGCAGCCAACGCAAGAATTGCTGGCTCATGCACTGACCGTGGTACGAAGACGCATGCGTGAAAACGGTCAGGTAATCATCGCCGTAGAGCCAAACGGGGCAGCTGGTCAGATGAAATTACAGGCAGTAAAAACCTCCGACGGTAAGAACTGGTGGGCGGTTTTTACCAGCTTCGACGAAGAATTGAAAGGCGGCAAAAGTGTTATGTCAACCTTTATGACAGACATTGGAAAATTACTTGAGGCAGCGCTGTCCGAGGAAGAAATCAGCGGCGTGATCATCAATCCCTGGAACAGGACATTGATGCTGGACAAGACATTGATTCGGATCGTGCTTGGAGATGTGACACAGTAAGTTACTGAAAAAGAGAAGAGGAACTGCACGCCCCACTTTGCGGTATATTTCACCCGAATTCGGTTACCGTAGCCCGCTACGGCGTCCTCATCCGGGCGAAATCTCCCACAAATTGTGACGCACATCTTGCAGAAAGCCTTTTTCAAACACGCTTTAGAGTGTGCACAAAATAGGTTTGTGTGAAAAATGCCAGGTAAGAAAATAAAAACGTTTCTTCTGTCCATTGGATAAAGCAGAGCGTGAAAATTCTGCCTGGCAATTTTTTTATTGATAAAATTATTGACAAACGATAATTATAAGTTATAATTAAATTATAAATTATCGTTTTTCAATAATTTTTACAAAACAGTTAAAGAAATCCAGAGTAAAGGATTAGATGGTTTAATCCCGCACGTTAGCGGATTTTCTCGATATCGGCAAAAAGGAGGTTCCCCATGAAAGAAAGACATTTATTTACCCTCTTATCTGTGGAAGCGGCCGCCTGCGTCCTGTTCTGTATTTTACAGCGCAGCTTATCCGGTCTGTTTTCCACCTTGATCGCATTCCCTTTTGAGCAGATCGGAGCTGGCCTGCGGGTTCTGTCGCTGTCTGGGGCTGTAGGAAATGTGGTCGCAATCATCTTATACATGCTGTTGGGACTTATCCCTGCTGGAATTTGGGGATTCCTGCACTGGCGCAAGAAATCAGAACCCCTGGATATCATGCTTCTGGTTATCAGCGCTCTTCTTTTCGTAACCCTATACTACATGATCAATCCGGGACTTTTGTCCACCGGAGTGCCAGGCACCGGGAAATGGTCCCTGGGAAGTACCTTCTATTCCGTCCTTCTGGGTTACCTGCTTATCCGTATTTTGCTTCATTATAAAAATGCAGGAACGGAGAAACTGCAAAAGGGGCTTTGGTTCCTTCTTGGCACTGTGAGCGTGGTATTGGTGTATGGCATCTTTGGACAGGAGCTGGGAGGGCTGCTTCAGAATCTGGAAACGGTACAGAAGGGAAATACAGGCATAGAGCTAAGCGACGGTTTTATTACTTTTTCCAACCTTACCCCTACTTATGTTTTCCTGTTCCTCAACTTTGCAGTCCGTATTCTGCCATATGTACTGAATATTATAGTTGTTTTCCTGGCGAGAAGGCTTCTGGCTGCAATGAAGGAAGACCTGTATCAGGAAGAGAGTGTAAAACTGGCGGAAAAACTTTCCCACTTTTGCGTGTGGACCTTAGCATCCACTATTGGGCTGGGTGCGGTATTTAACCTACTACAATTGTTTTTCCAGAGCAGCCTTTATCAGATTGAGTATGTGGTGGCGGTCCCGGTATTTTCCCTGGCCTTTGTGCTGGCAGTGCTGTTGTTTGCAAAGTATATAAGGGAAATGCAGAGGCTGAAAGAGGATAATGACCTGTTTATTTAAGCGTATGGAGATATATAAATGATAGCCGGACTGCAAGTGTCTTGATTCGTTATATAGGAAGAAGCAAGGGTATTCAGGTAACGACTCTTAATTTAATATCATTGACTATTTAATATGGAGCAATTTGCAATAATGAAAGGAAATGATTTATGGCAATAAAAGTATGCCTTGAAGACGTATTGAAAGAGCGGGGAATGACGTCCAAGGAATTGTGCAGCCTGGTAAACATCACAGAAGCCAACCTGTCCGTCCTCAGAAGCGGAAAGGCCAAGGGCGTGCGGTTCCACACCATTAACCGGATCTGTTATTTCCTGCAATGCGATGTTGGCGATATCTTAAAATTTGATGGAAATCTGGAGGAGGACGAAAATGAAGATTAGGAAATCAAAATATCACCAAAAATCGGTTAAGGTGGTCCATTGCGGTGCTCTCATCTGGAGAAAATTTTCCACAAATTGTGACGCACATCTTGCAGAAAGATTTTTGAAGGGACGGGAGAACAATCATCTGTTAAAAAGTTTGTTCAAATTATCGGTTATTTTCATGGCCTTTACAGCCAGCGGCTGTACTCTTGCAGTCCCAGAAGCCGGCACAGATGGAAACGGTGACCGCCTGATCGGCGCCTTTATCACCTCCGAATATCTGGAACTATATGATATGGAAGGCTATCTGAACGACCATGCCGCCTCCCTTATGAACAACAGCAGTATCACCATAGGAAATGACAGCCGTTATGAGGGGAAACTTGTGGCAACTGTGGATAAAGAAGGTGCCCAGTCTTCTTCTGAGTGGAAAATTTCCTTTGGAGACATAAAAGGAGAATACATTTTAATGCCAGTGACCGAAGATGAGGATGGAAATACATCTGTAGGAAATCTTTGCTCCGACGGAGTAGGAGATCCGTATTTGAACTACAACGTTACCGATGATGGAGAAACACAGGAAATCAGCGCCACTGTTTACCAGGTCTCTGGCAAGTCAGAACACACCCAGTATGTAAATCCGGTTTTCCAGAAAGAAAACGGGGAAATTTATGCCATGGCTGGAAACGGCTATTCCAACGGTGTGGGAGGCTCAGAAGGAAACACTATGGCAGCTACCCTTTCCGGTGAAACTACTACAGTGGAAAATGGAAAGACTAAGACAGAAGGCTGTAAAGTGACGGTTCAGTTTGCCACTATGTACAAGCCGGTGCGGACCATCATTTACCAGATGAATGAGGCGAATCAGGTATTGAAACAGACTGCCTATAAGCCATCTGAGGTGCCGGATAGCTTGAGGGTAGAAGCAGACACTGCCTATATTCTGGCGGAAATCAGAAAGGAAGATACTTCAGGCAAAATGGTGACAACCAGGACAATCCTGAATTTGAATTCGTCAGAGGATGAGGAAACGCAGTACCTGGAGACTTGGTATCCCCTGGATAATGGGCTGATCAGCAAAAAAGATGTAGAGATTGAATATTGAATAAAAATGCCAGGAAAATTAACCTGGCATTTTTGGCGCAATAGGAAATTTCATTGCTATTTAATGTGTTGGTCGTTATTCCGGACGCGATTTTACAATGTATATTCACCGCCGCGCGTCGCAACGTTCCAGCAAGCTAATGACTAACTACGACTAAGACGCTCAGGAAAGCCTTCGCGCCTAAGTCTTCGTAAGTCATGGATCTCGC
>NZ_JBCPGE010000066.1:0-20601 GCF_040914025.1 Ruminococcus sp. RTP21484sp1_RTP21281st1_A8_RTP21281_210402 | reverse complement strand
GTTTTATTCTTCTGATTTCAAAAAGGATCAAGCACATGGCCACCCTTCTGGTTGCCGGAATCATGATTGGCTATATCTGTTCTGCAGTAACTGATTTTGTGGTAACTTTTGCAGATGATTCCGATATTGTAAATCTTCACGGATGGTCACAGGGAAGCTTCTCCGGTATGAGCTGGAGTAACGTTTACATTTCCTGTGTGGTGGTAGGAATTACCCTGATCCTGACTTTCCTGCTGTCAAAGCCCATCGGTGCTTATCAGCTGGGAGAAGCTTATGCACAAAGCATGGGCGTAAATATCAAATTCTTCCGTGTTGCATTGATTTTGCTTTCCAGTATTTTATCAGCAACTGTAACTGCTTTTGCAGGACCGATTTCTTTCGTTGGAATTGCAGTCCCATTTCTGATGAAAAGAAGCTTCGGCACATCCAGACCACTTATAATCATTCCGGGAACATTCCTGGGCGGTGCAGTTTTCTGTATGATGTGTGACCTGATTGCCAGAATGGCTTTTGCCCCTCTGGAGCTGAATATCAGTACCGTTACCTCCATCTTTGGAGCACCTGTTGTTATTTTCATGATGTTGCGGAAGAAGAGAGGAAACTGAAATGGATAATTACTATTTTCATATGGATAACCTTTCTGTCGGTTATGACAAAAAGGCCTTAATTCATGATATCTGTATTGGAATTAAAAAAGGGGAGATTGTAACCCTCATTGGTCCAAATGGTTCTGGTAAATCTACGATTCTGAAAAGTATCACAAGACAGCTGCAGATCATTGGTGGAAAAGTTTACTTTGATGATCGTAATCTGAATTCTTTTTCCTATAAAGAGCTTTCCACACGCATGGCAGTAGTTCTTACGGAACGAATGCGTCCGGAGCTTATGACCTGTCATGATATTGTGGCAACCGGACGCTACCCTTATACAGGCAGACTCGGTATTCTTTCCAGAGAGGATGAGGAAAAGGTAGAGGAAGCCATGAGAGCGGTGCATGCGGAATCGCTTGGCAGTCGTGACTTTAACAACATCAGCGATGGCCAGCGTCAGAGAGTGCTTCTTGCCCGTGCGATCTGCCAGGAACCGGATATTATTATTCTGGATGAGCCAACCTCTTTCCTTGATATCAAACATAAGCTGGATCTTTTATCTATTCTTCGGGATATGGCAAAAAAGAAGCAGATCACAGTTATCATGTCTCTTCACGAAATCGATCTGGCACAGAAAATTGCAGATAAGATCATCTGCGTAAAGGGAGATACCATTTCTCATTTTGGAAAGCCGGAAGATATTTTTGAAGAGAACATGATCAAGGAGCTGTATGAGATCAACAATGGATTTTTTGATCCCCTGTTTGGAAGTATTGAGCTTCCGAAACCAGACGGAGAAGCGAAAACTTTCGTAATCTGTGGAAACGGCACTGGTATTCCCATATTCCGTCAGCTGCAGAAAGAGCATACACCTTTTATTGCAGGTATTCTTTACACCAATGACGTGGATTACCGCCTGGCAAGACTATTGGCTTCAAAGGTGATCACGGAAGAACCCTTCATGGAAATCAGTGAAGAAGCCTTCCAGAAGGCGCAAAAAGCCATGGAAAGCTGTGAGAGGATAATCTGCACGGCTGTTCCGGTTGGAAGCTGCAATAAGCGGTTAGGAGAGCTTATAGATGCAGCGAAGAAGAGCGGGAAAACAGAGTTTGTATAATTCTGCCTTGCGGGATTCTTTGATTCCGTTTCTTTACAGGACTCATTTTTTACGTTATACTGAGTTCACCGAAAGAAGGAGAGGACTCGTTTTATGAAAAAAAATATATTTACAAAAGACAACCTGATGTTCTTTATCATTCTGAATCTGGGATTGATTTTTACAGCGGTTGGAATTGCCATTTTTAAAACACCCAACCATTTCGCATTTGGTGGTACATCTGGTCTGTCTATTATCCTTTCTACCTTATTTCCGAAGTGGAATGTAGGTGCATTTATGTGGATCGTCAATGCAGCACTTGTTGTACTTGGATTTTTCTTCCTTGGAATCCGCTCCATGGGCTGGACTGTCTATTCCTCTTTTGCCCTGTCTTTCTATGTAAGTGCCTGTGAAGCTATTTATCCCCTTAGTTCGCCACTTACACATGACGTGTTCCTGGAGCTTTGTTTTGCAGTGATCCTTCCTGCAGTGGGAGCTGCTATGGTATTTAATGTCGGTGCCTCCACTGGTGGTACTGATATTGTGGCAATGATTTTGCACAAATATACCAGCCTTGAGATCGGGCGTGCACTTTTGGTCAGTGACCTGGGAATTGTGCTGATCGCTGCTTACCTTTACGGTGCCCAGACCGGACTTTACTGTATTCTTGGAATGATCCTGAAATGCACTGTAGTAGACAGTGCAATTGAGAGTCTGAACCTGAGAAAGGTATGTACGATCATTAGTAAATATCCGGAGCAGGTAGAAGAGTTCATCATCAATGACCTGCATCGTTCTGCCACAGAGCAGAAGGCCTTTGGCATCTATACCAAGAAGGAGCAGAAGGTAATGATGACTGTGCTTACCCGAAGCGAGACCAACCGTCTTCGTATTCATTTAAGACAGATTGATCCCCATGCATTTATTACTATTGTAAACAGCAGCGAGATCATTGGAAAAGGCTTCCGTTCTATCTGATGCCTGCCAGCTAATGCAGAAGACTGATTTTTCCATAACAGAACAGTCTGATGAAGCTTGATTTTAAAACCAGAAAGGAATACAGGCCATGATTTCCAAAACCATGCGAGCAATTCTCCACACCCTTTCCTACGGCAATATCGAAGTGGAATCCTCCCGCAGACTGGTGGACATTAAGAAGCTGGATGCCATGAATATTTTTCTGAAAAAAATGGATATCCAGATTTTCAACGGGGACTACGAAATCCCTCTGCGGATTTATTTTCCTACTGAAGAAGCCATGACAAACGGGGTGGAAAAAGGCCATACTTTTCCAGTTCTTCTATTTTTTCATGGCGGAGGATGGGTGACAGAAAGTGTGGATACCTATAACCGTGTATGTGCCAGAATGTCCCAGTCTACCGGTCATATTGTAGTATCCGTGGAATACAGGCTTGCTCCTGAATACCGTTTTCCAACGGCTCTGATGGACTGTTATGCAGCGGCGAAAGCACTTTATACCAATAATCTGATCCTGAATACAGATTCCCGAAGAATCACTATTATGGGTGACAGTGCCGGAGGAAATCTTGCAGCCGCAGTTGCTCTTATGGCAAGAGACAAGGGCGACTTTCAGGTATTCCGGCAGATTCTTATTTATCCAGCCTTATATAATACCTATACAACCGCATCTCCCTATGCCT
This sequence comes from Ruminococcus sp. RTP21484sp1_RTP21281st1_A8_RTP21281_210402, assembly GCF_040914025.1. Taxonomy (NCBI): domain Bacteria; kingdom Bacillati; phylum Bacillota; class Clostridia; order Eubacteriales; family Oscillospiraceae; genus Ruminococcus; species Ruminococcus sp. RTP21484sp1_RTP21281st1_A8_RTP21281_210402. The sequence continues at coordinate 17,254 of NZ_JBCPGE010000066.1, read as the reverse complement.
CTGTGCAAAAGAACGGCACCGACTACCTGCTTACTGCAGTGAAAATGCAGGATTATCTGAATCTGTATGAGAGCTGTCCGGAGGATCGGGTCAACCCTTATTTTGCACCTCTTCTGGCAAGAGATTTTTCTAATATGCCAGAGACCCTGATTCTCACAGCAGAGTTTGATCCTCTTCGTGATGAAGGCGAAGATTATGGAAAAAAACTGGCAGAGGCTGGTAATTATGTAGAAGTACACCGGATCAAAGATGCACTTCACGGCTTTTTTGCTCTTGGAATCCGCTTTTTCCATGTGCAGGAAAGTTTTTCTTATATGAACGAATTCTTAAAAAGGGAAGTGTGAAAATTGAAAGAAGGATATTCGAACTGGAGAAAACTGGATAACGCGGCCCTTGCTTTTCCTCTGGTAACTGGCAAAAATGATACCAGAGTATTTCGTTTTTACTGTGAACTAAAGGAAAATGTAAAACCGGAGCTTCTCCAGGCCGCTCTTGAAAAAACCATGGAAAAATATCCTCTGTTTCAGATGGTTCTCCGAAAAGGATTATTCTGGTTCTACCTGGAACACAGGGATATTCGTCCAATTGTAAAGGAAGAGAAGAAGCCTCCATGCAGCAGGCTGTATATTCCAGACAAAAAGAATCTTCTTTTTCAGGTCAGCTATTATGAAAAAAGAATCAATTTTGAAGTTTTCCATGCACTGACAGATGGTACCGGGGCAATGCATTTTCTCCAGGAACTGGTAAGCAATTATCTGAAAAAGGCTCACCCGAAACAGGATCTGCCTTCTCTTCCAGTCACGGATATGAGCACCCCCGGTGATCAGGAGGAGGATAGCTTTTCCCAGTATTATTCCTCGGATATTCCCGGAAATTCTGAGAAAAAACCTCGCGCTGTCAGACTTCCGGGAGAACGGCTGCTTCATGAGGATATGCATATTACAGAGATTGTACTTCCGGTAAAAGAGCTTCATGCAAAAGCAAAAGAATACGGTGTCTCCATAACCATTCTGATCACAGCCATGTTTCTTTGTTCCATCCATGAGGAAATTCCCAAGAGCAGGCAAAATCGCCCCATTGCCCTTATGGTTCCTGTAAATCTGCGGAATTATTTTCCCTCACAGTCTATGGCAAATTTTTTTGGCTGGATAGAAGTGGGACATGATTTTTCCAAAACTTCTGATTTTACAGAAATTCTGGCTCACGTGAAAGAGCAGTTTGCCGCAGAACTGGTAGAAGAGAAAATTGCCAGACATATGAATAGCTATGTCCGTCTGGAGAAAAATCCGGTCATCCGTGCAGTTCCCCTGGAAATAAAGAAATATTTCCTTATGCTGGGAGCAAACCTAAGCTCTAGAAGCATTACGGCTGTTTATTCCAATATTGGAATTCTTCGTTTTCCAAAGGAGTATAACCAGTACATTGACCGTTTCGGAATTTTCGCAAGTACCAACTCCATGCAGCTTTGTTCCTGTTCTTACGAAAACGAAATGGTTCTTGGATTTACCTCCAAGCTTCCCAAGGATAATATTCAGCGAAATTTTCTGAACATGCTGAAAAAAGAAGAAATTCCTTATACAGAAAAAACCAATAATTTCCCCGGCTGTTCCCTGAAAGAGAAAAAGGAGGCGCAGAGAATCGTGCAGGTTTTCAATTTTGTCTGCATTGCAGCTGCAATTCTCTGCGGCATGATCAATTACCTTACACGGGAAAAACTGGACTGGTTCTGGTTCGCCGCAGCTGGCTGTCTTTGCGGATGGCTAATCGTAGCGGTTGCTTATGCCAAACGGAGGAATATCTTAAAAAACGAGATCATACAGTTGATCCTGGTAACTATTATCGCTGTTCTGTGGGACAAATATACCGGATGGCATGGATGGTCTCTGGATTTTGTCCTTCCATTTGGCGCTCTTGCAGTGCTTGGCTCTATACCCGTGATCGTAAAAGTACAAAAGCTGGAAAAAGAAGAGTATCTGTTTTATCTTGTTCAGGCTGCTTTTGCTGGTCTCGTACCGCTGATCCTTATGTTTCTTCACCTGATCCGTTTTCCATACCCATCTGTGGTATGCACAGGAATCAGCCTGCTGGTATTTGCAGGAATGTTTATTTTTAACAGCAATGATACTATTCGGGAGTTTCATAAAAAACTTAGAATGTAATAAAATAGACACAGATCGCAAGGACTGCTTTTCTGAAATTTCAGAAAAGCAGTCCTTGCGATTTGTGTCCGTCTGTTATGTCTGATACCCTAAAGCGTATTTGATAAATCATTCCCGTAATCTGCACGCCCCACTTTGCGGGAGTTTTTGCAGAAAGCCCTTTTCAAATACGCTCTGGAAGTTAATATAATTAAATTTCTACAAGAATTCCCTTCTCTTTATCATACTTACAATATTTGCCATTTCCGGAAATAAATGGCTGATAAGTATTCGTACGTGTATCTTTCACATATACAATTCCTGTGGCGATCATTTCTACCAATGAAAAACGTTTACTCAGGCTGGAGATCCAGGAATAGGTCTTATTACTGTCAGAATCAGCAGCAACCAGACTGTATCCCTCTTCACACGGTTTCAGAGAGAAGTAAATTTTCTCCGGCTTAGAAGTCTCTTTAAATACCTGGCTTGCTATATAAGTAGAAAAATTCTTCTCCACAAACTGCTGGAAAGAGTATAAGGTATAAACCTCTCCGCTGACTTCGTCTGTAATCCGGTCTCCGCGCTGCAGACGCGCCTTGATCAGAGACAAAGTCTCAATGGTCCAGTTGATAAAGGAAATGCTGCTGTAGGTCATGCTCTCAAGAAGCTGGTCGATCAGTTTCTTTGTGAGAACATTTGATTTCGTTGCTTCGTTAAACAATTCTTCATTCATAATCCGCACCCTCCATAATATATATATTAATTGATAATCTTAATTATAAGATCTTATTTTGTTAAAATCAATAATTTCTCCCTCGTTTTTGTATTATTTGTTATTGCTGTTATTTTATATATATTGTTTGCCTTTAACACAAAACCATGTTATCATCATAAGAGTTGGAGTTTATAAAAAGCAAAAACAAATTTTACGAATTTGGAAGGAAAAATTTATGGAAAAACATCATCATGAACGAAGTACTTTTTCCGGTAAACTGGGATTTGTACTGTCTGCTGCCGGAGCTTCCGTCGGACTGGGAAATATATGGCGATTTCCTTACCTTGCGGCAAAATACGGCGGTGGAATATTTTTACTGATTTACATTATTCTGGCACTTACTTTTGGCTACTCCATGATTGTCGCCGAAACCGCCCTTGGCCGAATGACAAGAAAAAGTCCGGTAGGTGCTTTTGGAAAATTTGGCAAGTCTAAATGGCTGTCCTTTGGTGGCTGGATCAATGCCATCATTCCAGTCCTGATCGTGCCATACTATTCCGTTATCGGCGGATGGGTTATCAAATATCTGATCGAATATATAAAAGGTAACAGCCAGAAGCTGGCAGAAGACGGATATTTTTCTGAGTTTATTTCGAATGGTACCTCCACAGAGGTTTGTTTCCTTATTTTTGCATTTTTAACAGTTGCAATCATATATGCAGGAGTCCGAAATGGAGTAGAGCGCGTTTCCAAATTTATGATGCCGGTTCTGGTATTTTTATCTGTGCTTATTACTGTTTACTCTGTTACAAGACCAGGTGCCCTTGCAGGAGTGAAATATTTCCTGGTACCAAATATTGAGAATTTCTCCTGGATGACAGTGGTAGCCGCCATGGGTCAGATGTTTTATTCCCTGTCTATTGCCATGGGAATTCTGGTAACCTTTGGCTCTTATATGAAAAAGGACGTATCTATCGAAGGTTCCACCAAGAATGTAGAAGTATTTGACACTGCAATTGCCATTATGGCAGGTCTGATGATCATTCCGGCTGTGTTTGCATTCTCCGGTGGAGATCCGGATACTTTACAGGCAGGACCAGCGCTTATGTTCATCACCATTCCCAAGGTATTTGCCAGTATGGGGTTGGGAACTCCCATTGGGATTCTGTTCTTTGTACTGGTGCTGTGCGCAGCTCTTACCAGCTCTATTGCCCTGACGGAGAGCGCTGTATCTACCTTCCAGGACGAACTGAGATGGCACAGAAAGAAAGCAACCGTTATTGTTGGTGTGATCATGATTCTTCTTGGAACTCTTTCTTCCCTTGGATATGGACCGCTTGGCTTTGTAAAAATCATTGGAATGCAGTTTCTGGATTTCTTTGATTTCCTCACCAATTCTGTAATGATGCCAATTGCCGCACTTGCAACCTGTCTTTTAATTTCCAGAAAAGTGGGAGTGGAAAAGATTGAGGAGGAAGTAGTAGCTGAAGGCGGAACTTTCCGCAGGAAAAAGATTTTTAACTTTATGATCAAATACCTCTGCCCGATATTTGCAGCAATTATCCTGCTTAGCTCTGTAGCAAATGCATTTGGACTGATTTCCATGTAAATAATTTGTAACTGTTCTGTACTTCTCAGTTACCACTTCGCGAAATAATACCTGCTGAATAAATACTATAATTTTTTAATCGCCCCACCCATCTCAGGTGGGGCGATTGTATAAGGACTGCCTCCATATCTACAAAGCTTTAAAGTCTGCCACATTTCCATCAATAACGCACACAACTTTTCCCTATATCTGCTTTTTACAATATGGTTACATTTATCACTACCAAAACATGTATAATAGAACCAGTACATCAAATAAGGACTATTTTTCAGAGTATACAAGAAAGGACCCAAAATGAAAGCCAGAATACTTGTAATAGAAGATGAACCAGCAATCAATAACTTACTTTGCATGAACCTGGAAGTCACCGGCTACCAGACCGTAAGCTACCTGGACGGCAATGACGCCAGCGAAGGAATTGCCTGGGATCATGAGTTCCAGTGCGCCCTTGTAGATATTATGCTCCCTGGAAAAGATGGATATACCCTTTTACCAGAACTGAATCACTACGGCATTCCCGTCATTTTTCTCACCGCCAGAGCCGACATCACAAGCAAAGTAAAAGGCCTTAAAGAAGGTGCCGAAGACTATATTGTAAAGCCCTTCGAGATGCTGGAAGTGATGGTCCGCCTGGAGAAAGTACTGGAACGTCATGGAAATTTACAGGAGCAGATACAGATTAACAATATTACCATAGACACCATAAGCCATACCGTTACCAGAAATGGAGAGGAAATTTACCTGAAACCAATGGAATACAACTGCCTTATGATGTTCGTCCGCAATCCCAATAAAGCTCTTACAAGAGAGCAGCTTCTGGCCGGTCTCTGGGGCGTAGAATTCGAAGGAGAAACAAGAACAGTAGATGCACATGTGGGACGTATCCGCAAAAAGCTGGGCTGGCAGAACAGGATCAAAACCATTCCCCGCATTGGATACCGACTGGAGGTGGAATTTTGAAGCTTTTTACAAAAATCTTTTTACAGGTGGCCTGCGTGATCCTGATTTTATCCTCCGCTGTTTTTTTCTATACTTCATATCGCTGGAAGAATCAGAGTATTCAGTATATCAATAACTATGAATATACCAAATTTCAGAATAATCTTTTACAATTTGAGGAGAAATTAAGACTTACAAGCAGTCAGTCCGCTAATTCCGATGAGAAAGTCCGAAACCGAATTCTTATCTACGCTTTCCGACAGATTTTCCATGACAGTGCTGTTCTATATCAGAATGATGAAGAACTTTACAACGGTACCGCCTATGACTTCGATGTTCAGGGAATCCAGGAACAACTGGGAGAAGTGGAATTACACGGAAAATGGTATGACGCGGATACTTATATCTGTGATCCCCTTATCAGCAAAGCCGACGGTAAAACACTGTTGCTTTTTTTTTATTCCTCCACAGAGTCAACTACAAATCTGAATTATCAGATTGTCACTTATAAAGACGTTTCTGATGTTCTGGAGAGTAACAGGATCCTTTTTTATCAGGCGGGTATGTTGACGCTGGTTCTTCTTCTGTTAACCGGAACAATTCTTTTTTTCAGCCTGCGGAAAATTATGGCACCCCTTACAAAATTAAGGGAAGCTGCGGTTTCTGTATCTGAAGGCAACTATGATATACAAGTTCCTGCGGAAGGAGATACGGAACTGGCGCAGGTTGGCAAAAGCTTTAATCAGATGTCCTCCAAGGTTAAAGAACAGATTGAATGCCTTTCCACTGTAAACCATACACAACGACAGTTAATGGGAAGTCTTGCCCATGAGCTGAAAACACCTATGACCTCTATCCTGGGATATGCAGATACCCTTCTCACAGTGCGCCTGCAAAGACAGCAGCAGGAGAGAGCTCTCTCCTATATTTCCAGTGAATGCCGCAGGCTGTCCCGACTTTCGGTAAAAATGCTGGAACTTACCGGATTATATGAAACTGGGGAGGCACGTTTTGCCCCAACAGAAAATTCAGTGAAATCTTTTCTGGAGGATTCCAGACAGCTTAACCTCTGCCGTCTGAAAGAGAAGAATATCTGTCTGGAACTTCAGTGTGAACCTGCTGATCTGAAGAAAAACTTTGACAAAGATCTTATGTTAAGTCTGGTAAACAATTTTATTGACAACGCAGTAAAAGCCTCCGCGGACAATTCCAGACTCATACTGGAAGCGACGGCTGAGAAACTGATGGTCCAGGATTTTGGCAAAGGAATCCCAGCTGAAGACCTTGATAAAGTGACAGAGGCATTTTATATGGTTGACAAATCCCGTTCCCGGGCGAATGGAAGTGTGGGTCTGGGACTTGCACTTTGTAAAAAAATCGCGGATATACATGGATTTCAAATGAAAATTGAAAGTGAAATAGGAAAGGGAACCTGTGTATTCATTGAATGGTAAAGAAATTCTTGCCAGATTACAATTCAGTTACAATTTACGGAAGATTTGGTGTAATTCCAAGTACTATAATCTATATCAGAACATGACCGGTGATTACTATGAGCAATATCAAACACCCGTTCCCCTAAATCTCCGGTTATGTTCAAACATCGAAAGGGAGACTTCAAACAAATGAGAAAGAATATAGAAAGAATGATTGGACTTACTCTCTGCATGGGAATGTTAGCGGGATGTGCACAGACACCAGAATCTTCCCTTGTAAGGCAGAAGGGAAATAAAGCACTGGATTCTTACAAAGAAGCGGATGACAAGGATGTCAATATGGCAGGAAATGCCTCCTCCGCTGATCAGACAACTGCTTCTGAAAGTACTGGTACAAGTGATACTGCTGCCTCCACTGACGTTCACCCGGATAATGCCTCAGCTGCCAGAACCACTATCCGCGACCTGATCAATGCGCCTGAGACTTACAAAAATCAAGTAACAGACGACACATCCAAGCTTGTGGTAAATACGGATGCGGCAGTAGAAATACCAGATGTGGAAAAGATATCTGCAATTTCTGTTACACCAGCTGCAGTCACACAGGATCTTCTTGATGGTATCACAGATGCCTTTTTCTCAAATGCGAAGATTTACACTGCAGACAGCTATTATGTACAGACAAAGGATGAGATCAAGAAAAAAATCGACGAATTAAAAGAAGATGTTGCCAACGGAAATCTGGATCCTAATAATTGGGGAACCGATGATAATGGCAATCTCATATATGATATTTACGATGACATTGATTATTGGGAAAACCAGTATGAATCTGCACCTGAGACTAGAAATCTGGTAGAAGGAAGACCTGCCGTGGGAGTACAGACATACAGCAATACTGGTGAAGTTATGGAAGACAATGCTTTTACCGGTATCGCCCAGTTAGATGACGGCTCCCAATATTCTTATCGTACCTCTTCCTGGGGAGCCTATTCTTTGGAAGTAAGAATCCAGAAGATAGCCCAAAAAGACGGTAAAGAAATCCCTTCTGACGCTGTCTGGTCCGATTATTCCAGCAGCAGTCCATATGAAAAACCTACCGAAAAATCTATTGGAATTTCGTTGGATGACGCGAAAAAATTAGCCCAGGAAAAAGCAGATGCCATGGGCCTTGACGATTTAAACCAATGCGGATGGGATTATGCGATTCAGACGTCCATTGGAACAGATGATAACTCCAGTTATCTCGGAAGTGGTTATGTTATCTACTACAGCCGTACCATAAATGGAACTCCGCTTACCTATACCATGGATGCAGGTGGAGCGCTTGAAGACATGGACAGTACTATGGAAACCTGGGCTTACGAAAACCTTTATTTTTATGTAAATGCAGACGGAATCGACAGCATGACTTATTGCAATCCATACACCATCGGAGAAACTAAGACTGAGAATTTAAGCCTGCTTCCATTCAGCGAGATCATGAATATCTACGAAAAAATGATGATCGTCACCAACGCGGACAACCTTACCTATGAAAATTCCAGGGTATTCAATATTGACCGTATCGTTCTTGGCTATGCCAGAATTTATGAGCCATCCACAGATGCCCATACCGGTCTTCTGGTTCCTGTCTGGGATTTCTTCGGATCCCGCAAGATTGACTCCGAATATGATGGCGAAACCTACTCAGATACGACAGATTGGCCTACCTGGAGCTTTCTTACCATCAATGCAGTAGACGGAAGTATTATAGACCGTAGTCTGGGATACTGATATGAAGCAGACACTTGGAATTGTACGCTACAATTTCTTCGGCTTTTTCCGTAATCCCAAAGTGATTTTTACCCTCTTTCTGGAATTTGTGCTCAGTTTTCTGCTTACAGGAAGAATCATGGTTGTTATGGATAACTACAATACGCCTGTACAGGCAATTGAACCTTTCCTGTGGACCTTCGGGGATGGAACAGCAGTGCTTCTAAGTTCCATGCTTTTGCTTTTGCTGTTCTCCGACCTGCCGAAAATGACACCAGTCACTCCTTATCAGCTGATCCGTACCACCAAGAAGAAATGGCTCTTAGGCCAGTTTGTCTATATTACATTCGTAACGATTTTATATACATGTTTTATGCTTTTGTTTACTTCTGTGCTGTGCATGAAGGACAGCTATCCAGGCAATCTGTGGAGTGACACAGCAGCACTGCTTAGACAGTATCGATTCAAATAAAAATTCTACTGAATACAGCAGTTCCGTTTCCAGCAGTAGTTTCACGGCTATGGACAATCCCGGGAATAATATTTCACCAGTGTCCTGTCTTCCCTGTAAAGTTGCTGCAATACTCCCCGGAGAAGATGATCAGATCTATATCCCGCTCTCCCAGGCAAGAATTCTGTGCAGCGAATCTGGCACTGCGCTGACTGTAACAAAGGTGTTGCTAAAGATAAAGGGAAAGACCAATCTTGAAAACGCTAAACAGCATTTTGAATAACAAAGATACTTCCTTTTCAGGTGTAAATAAATATCTGCTTATGTTATACTATTGTACAAGACCAATAAAAAGGAGCACTCTATAATGAACAGACAGGAACTACTTAACCAAATTGAGCATTATACCCCGTTCAATGAACAAGAAGAGATGGATAAGCAGCTTATTCTGAACTGGATCAGAAATAATACCAATGCTTTTTCCAGAGAAAACACGGTAGCACATATGACTGCTTCTGCCTGGGTGGTAAATCAGGATAAAAGCAAAATTCTCATGGTCTATCACAATATTTATAATTCCTGGTCCTGGCTGGGAGGGCATGCGGACGGAGAAACGGATTTACTTGCAGTTGCCCTTCGGGAAGTGAAAGAGGAAGCGGGGATTTCCCATGTCTGTCCTGTATCTGAGGAGATTTTTTCTTTGGAATCCCTTACAGTAGATGGACATGTGAAAAAGGGCAAATATGTGTCCAGCCATTTACATCTGAATGTAACATATCTGCTGGAAGCAGATTTTGAGGAAGCTGTCTCCATAAAAGCCGACGAGAACAGCGGTGTCGCCTGGTTTTCCCCGGAAGAAGCGCTGAAGAAATCTACAGAACCATGGTTTGTAGAACATGTGTACTCCAAGCTGATTGAGAAAATGTAATGAAAGAAGCCAACAATTGTAATACTTATATGATACAAAGAAAGAGAAGAGAATATGAGTGAGAAAATTGTAGTTTGCCTTGAAAAAGGTGGCGCAAGAGATATGGCTGAAGCTTTTTCCAGGCGCACAAATACCCCAATCTCTGAAAAGCCGGGAGAGCACCTGACGGTGCTTTTTAATTCCAAAGGTGTTTCTTTAACCGGATATGGTCTGGCTTATCAGGGAGATTTCGAAAATATGCTTCACCGGGTGACCAACGGAAGATTACAGCATGAAATGCTGGTACGGGCTTCCAAATCAGAAAAGCCAGGGCGCAAGGCAATAGATGCCACAGCAGGTATGGGAGAGGATGGATTTCTTCTGGCAGCCCAAGGGTATGAGGTAACTCTGTATGAGCAGAATCCAGTGATTGCTGTTCTTTTAAAGGATGCCCTGCGCCGGGCAAAGAAGCATCCCGTATTGAAAGAGATCGCTGCCCGCATGAAGCTGACAGAAGGCAACAGCGTGGAATTAATGCCCGCACTCCTGGATCCTGTAGACGTCATATACCTGGATCCCATGTTCCCCGCAAGACAAAAGTCCAGCCTGATCAACAAAAAACTGCAGCTCATCCAGAAGCTGGAGCCCCCATGCTCCCAAGAGACCGACCTTTTCGACGCCGCTATCAGCGCAGACCCGGATAAGATCATTGTAAAACGACCGCTGAAAAGTGATTTTCTGGCAGGAAGGAAGCCTTCTTATACGTTAAGCGGAAAAGCGATTCGATATGATTGTTATACGTTGTAGAGGAAATAAATTGGCAGAGCAGGCAGATGAATAAATGATATATGCATAGCAGCATTTTTATAATCCTTTTCGATTACTGTCAGAAGTGCTAGTGCAAATCAGAAGCAACTATGTATAATAAGAATAAAAAGGACAGTATTGTTTATAAGGAAGGAGAAAATGCTTATGAGAAATGGTAAAAAATCATTAAAAAAAGCCAGCGTACTGCTTACTACATTCTTACTTGTAGTAATGTGTCTGGCAGTGGATACCACATCTGTAAGTGCCGCGAAGATTAAACTGAACAAAACAAAGCTTACCTTGGCCCAGGGCAAGAAATACCGTTTAAAGGTAAAAGGCACAAAAAAGAAAGTGAAATGGTCCTCCACAAAGAAATCAGTGGCAACTGTCAATAAAAAGGGTGTCGTTACAGCAAAGAAAAAAGGAACTGCATATATTAAAGCTAAGGTTGGCAAAAAAACATACAAGTGTAAGGTTACTGTTAAGAGTAAAAAAGCACCTGCAAAGCCAGCACCTACAACACCTTCTGCTCCGGTAAATCCGCCGGCAGAGCCTACAGCAACACCTACCACAGCTCCAGCAAAAACACCAGTACTAAGTGCAACATCTTTAAGCATGCGTAAAGGTGAATATTATCAGCTTAACGTACAGGATCCTAAGCATCTGCCCGTATGGACCAGTTCAAACAAGAATATTGCAGAGGTAGACAGTCAGGGAAAGGTACATGCAATTAATGTTGGAACAACAGAAATCAAAGTAGATGCAGGGATTGTTCTTACATGCACAGTTACAGTTACCATGGAAACAAAGCCTCAGACTGAACCAGTTCTTTCGAAAGCAGTTATAAAAGGGCAGCGGTCAGTCAAGAATGAAGCTGGCGAATCTGTAGTGATTGAGATTCCTCTGAATACTTATACCTATACTTTCAGCACAATTCCAACAAACGTGGAAGAATTGAAGCAGTATAACATCAGCGGTGATGATGGAAGATATAAGGTGCTCGCTCTTTATGTCATGTCACTTCGGACCTGGAAACCGGAAAATCAGACAGATTGCGAAGAAATGATCGGATATTTATGCAATAAGCAGTTATCTGTTTATGAGAAGCAGAGATTAGCAGAGCAAATGAAAAAGAGTAAACAGTATCTCTATCTTGGAAATGCATTCTTAAATGGTGCAACTCCGGCGAATGACTACACACCTTCACAGCCTTATTCAATTACATTAACTCAGGATTCTGTAGTAGATGAAGATCAGATATACATTCCGGCAAATCCTTCCATACCATCTCCTGATCAGTATAGAGCCTTTATCTATTGCAAGGCTTCTGACAGTGGTAAATGGATCGATGTTTATAAATCATCTAAGGACGGAAACTGGTATATGTATAAATGGATGGATCTGATCACTTCAATAAAAGCCCCGGCTTCAAGTAATCCATTCTAAATATGTCTTCAGGTGATTCATTCTAATTACAAGAGGGCAGACATCAAAGACCTCGGTTTTTGGTGTCTGCCCTTAATGTATTTTATAAAAATTATATCTGTAACCGCTGGGGGTGACAGTATACTAAGAGAAATCTTTTTGGTCACTTTGACAGCAGCTTCCCAAACTACTGCCACGGACTCCCCAAAAACAACTTGTGACGATCATCAGCAGTTGCTTATAGAACTATTCTACTAAAAATCATTCTTTCCGTATTAGCTAGCCAGAACGGCTCTCCTGTAGGGCAATGAGTTTCATACCAGTTAAAACCGCCTTTTTCACTTCCAATCTTTCCGATTAATGATGTCTGCCCAAGTGAAAATAGGTATTCTACATTTTTAGGCTCTTGATACCATAATAGCAATCTAATTCCTACCATGCTAAAATACCCTCCATTTCCACTCCAGCCGTATTGAACATGACCATTAGCAAGCAGTCTTGCAATAATACTTGCATCACCCATTTTATATTCCTCCGTTCAGTATTTTATTGGACATAAACTGTGCTTTAACATATTCTTTTTAAATATAATATATTTTATATTGTATATTAAGTCATTTATCCCGTTTTTATGGTATTATAAGAAAACAAAGAACAGGATAGGAGGCGTTTGAAATGAATCATAATGATATAGTCAGACAGTCATTCAAAAAACAGGCTGAAAAATTTGTAGCATATCATATGTCAAAAGTGGAATATACAGACTATCTGATTCAGAAAATCGCAGCAACAGGAGAAGAACATGCATTAGAAGTAGCTGCCGGGACCTGTATTTGTGGCAGGGCTCTGGCTCCTTATGTAAAGGATATTACCTGTCTGGATATGACGGAAGAAATGCTGGCACAGGGAATCAGACTTGCCGAAGAAAGTCATATAGAAAATATTTACTTTCAAAGTGGTAATGCCGAAAAACTTCCATACGAACCCGAAACCTTTGACCTGGTGATCACAAGGCTTTCTTTCCATCATTTTGACAATCCTGAGAAACCTTTTGAAGAGATGAAACGTGTCTTGAAAAAAGGGGGAAAGATGGTGGTCTGGGATATGGAAGCTGCCGAGGAGCCTTTACGAGAAATTGATGATAAGATTGAAAATATGCGTGATCCTTCTCATACCAGAATCCTCAGCAGGGAAGAATTTGAAGAAATGTTCAAGAAAGATTTTGCACTGCAATGCGAAGAAACTACTCTGGTGCCGGTGAATCTAAAAAGTTGGATGGAACTGACTGATACTTCGGAAGATGTGCAAGAAGAGATAACAAATTTGATGAAAGCTGAATTGGAAGGCGGTAGAAAAACCGGTTTTTCACCATATAATAAAGATTCACAAATCATGTTTGATCATAGATGGCTATTACTAATTGGTGTAAAAAAATAATGGTAATAAAAATAAGCAGGAAACTCCTTTGAAGAGTTCCTGCTTTTCTTGAAATGTCCTAATATTTAGATAGGATTCGGGGGCATATTTATAAATGTAATTACAGCTCTAAAGAATCTTCTGCATCTATTCGGGTTTTGTTACACCAGACATCTGTACAAAATAAAGAAATCTCTGTGCAGATAAAAGCGACGTTGGAAAATAATAGTCAGATGTATAAACTGAAATTGCATACGCTGTGGTCGCCTATGAAGAAAGACGTATGCATAGGAATTATCGGGTATTTTGACATTATAAAATAGAAAAATACAACAAATGTAGGATATGATGGAATTGCCGTTCATGTGTATATCTGGATGGAAGGAACAGACGCTGATTGCGTCAACGGAAAATCTGTTGAAGATGATTCGTCTACTTATGATGTGACAGTAAAACTTGCCGGAGTTGCAAGCGGAAATTAAATGTTCTTTTGAAAGGTCATGGCACGAACCATGGCTTTTCTTTTACCCCAACATCCCCATATTGGCAACTATCCCCACTCACCCCACTCTTTTTCAGTACATTTACTGAATTGCTATTTTCCCGACTTCCCGGCTTGCCATATAGCTGAGAAATTTATGAAATGTTCCTGTTTTTTAAATCCTGCAAATACTACTGATGAGCGTGTAAATTTTCATTCTACAATGTAAAAACTCTTTGTTGACGGATATATTTGGATAAGGATATAATCTGTATCAGAGAATTTACAGGGAGATAAACAAGTATGAGTCAGGATATGATTAATAACCGTTTTTTGGAAGAGTCGGTATTTGCTATTGCCGATGGATACTGCGTGATCAATCTCACAAAGAATATTGTACGTGGTTCCATGTATCAGGTAGTTAATGGAAAAAAATATAATCTGAATGAACAATTAGGTTTGCCGGAAAATTCAAGCTTACAGAGTCTGGTGGATGCATGGGCATTGACCATACCTGAAGAAGGTCTTCAAGATTTTCTGCACGAGTTTGACAGAGAACGACTGTTAAAGCGTTTTGAAAATGGTGAACGGCATATATCATTCCGATATTGGACCAGGACTGCTACTTTTGAGCCCATGCTTGCAGAAGATCACATGGCCCTGTACCGGGAAGAAGAAACCGGAGATATCATTGCAGTCAATTATGTTCTTGACCGTACAGAACATTATCGCTTAGAGGAAAAAGAGAGGGCACTGGAAAAATCAAACAGAGAGTATGCGAAGCTTCTGGAAGAAGAGAAAAAGCATACGGCTATGATCGAGGAATTAACGAAGAAACTGCAAAGTCAGCTGGAGTTATTTACCGTATCCATCCCTGGCGGTGTCAAAATCAGTAATGATGACCCGGAATATTCTTTTAAATATGTTTCAGAACAATTTGCAAATATGCTCGGTTACGCAACACCGAAGGAACTGATGGACGCTTCTGGCGGTAATATTATCGGTCTTGCTCATCCAGATGACGTAAAGGTCGGACTTGCAGATGCATTAAATCAATATACGCATTCCGATCATTATGCTACTATTTACCGGATACGCTGTAAGGACGGCACATACAAATACATCGAAGATCGTGGACAGAAAGTAATAAAGGAAGACGGAACCATTGAACATTGGAATCTCATGCTGGATAAAAATGACTTCATGCACAAATCAATTGCATTGGAAAGTGAAAAGAAAGCAAATAAAAGCAAGTCTGATTTTCTCTCCAGGATGTCTCATGATATGAGAACCCCACTGAATGGCATTATCGGATTGCTGAAGATTGCTGAGAAGCATTTTGATGACAGTGAATTGGTTCTGGAAAATTTCGGAAAAATGCAGGTAGCCGCAGATTATCTATTGTCACTTATTAATGATATTCTTCAGATGAGCAAAATCGAAGATGGAAATGTACCGCTAACGCAGGAAATCATCAACTTTGATGAATTAAGTCAGGATGTTCTGACTATCATAGAACAGCGGGCAAAAGACAGAGGAATTCAAATGCAGTTCCGTTCAAAAAAAGAAGGGCTTCGATATCCTTTTATTTATGGAAGTCCGGTGCATATGAGACAGATTTTTCTTAATATTTATGGAAACTGTATTAAGTATAACCGGATTGGCGGCAAGATAATAACGGTGTTGGATTATACAGAAGTAGTGGATGGAATTACGACATATGAATGGACGATCACAGATACAGGCATTGGCATGAGTAAGGAATATCTGAAGCATATATTTGAGCCGTTTTCGCAGGAAAGGAATGATTCTGGAAGTACACAACAGGGAATTGGACTGGGAATGTCGATTGTAAAAGGCCTGATTGAAAAAATGGGCGGAACAATTAAAATAAAAAGCGAAGAAGGAATCGGATCAACTTTTATTATCAGAATTCCGTTTAAACTTGCTTCCGCACCAGATACAGTAAAGAAAACAGCAGCACAGATGGATATTAGTGGATTAAACTTATTGCTGGTGGAGGATAATGAACTGAACGCAGAAATTGCGAAAACTCTGTTGTCTGATGAAGGTGCAAATCTGACAGTTGCAGAAGATGGACTGCAGGCGGTCAGGATGTTTCAGGAGAAACCGGAAGGTTATTTTGACGCAATTCTGATGGATATCATGATGCCTGTAATGGATGGGCTTACTGCGACAAAAACAATCCGGTCACTGAAACATCCTGATGCTGAGACAATTCCAATCATTGCCATGACAGCAAATGCTTTTCAGGAGGACGCTGAAAAATGTATTGCTGCTGGAATGAATGCACATCTGGCAAAACCTTTGGATATTGAGAAAGTAAAGATGACCATTTATAAATATATATAAGAAAAGTCAGCAAGGAGGTATTGACGCATGTTTAGAGAAATATATAATTTGCACAGCACTCTTATTGCGTCCAATGATAACATCTCCATGCCTGTTGATAAGATAATGATATGAGCAAAAACGTCTTTTCATCTGTTTGAGGAAAGACGTTTTTTATATGAAAATGTTTTGGAAGAGGAGTGACCGAAAATGAGTTTATTATGGATGGAATATGAAACAGAGTTTGAACACTTGGTAGAGAATGGTGATCACGCACAATATCATCCAGATGATGGGCGGAACCATTCAGGTAGAGAGCAAACTGGGAGAAGGAAGCCATTTTGAGGTGATTCTTCCGATAGAACTAGATAAAACAGCGGATCGAAGTATCAGATCCCGGATGGAAGTTATAGATACCGTATCTATGATTGGACCTTATATGAATGAAGTCCTTCCGCCGACACCGCCAAAGCGAAAACAGCAGCCTATAGATATTCCAGATTTATACACTTTTTTCTTTACACAATAATATCCTTGAATTTATATTCATGAGTAGGTATAATAAAATATAGTATGTCAAATTTTAGCTGTTAAATGATGGCTTGTGTCAAATAATAGTTAATAATTACAAAGTAGTATAATATTCACTTTTTTATCCCATAAAAAATACTGCAATATCAGCTAAGTTAGCAACCACCAGTTCAACTGGTGGTTGCTAACTGATACGGGAAGAAAATATTATTTTTATACCCTTTAGGAATAGAAATAAACCTAAAGGGTATTTTCCTCTTAAGCGACATACAAGGGAGGGTTTGGTAGTTTC
>NZ_JBCPGE010000065.1:0-21658 GCF_040914025.1 Ruminococcus sp. RTP21484sp1_RTP21281st1_A8_RTP21281_210402 | reverse complement strand
CACCAAGTCTCAAATATCATGAGACTTCGTTGAGACTAACTCTGGAATATCCTTGAGTAAAAGTTTGGGTGTTACATTGAGTGCCAAATTTACTGTCATTTACTTACCTAATTTTCCATTTTCCACCATTATCTGGACCTTTTCGTTCTATGATACCTTTATCCTTTAATTCTGATATATATCTAGCAATTGTTCTATCTGTAACATCTAATGCTATTCTTAATTCATCAATAGAAATATTCGGGTTCTCCGAAATCATTTTCAGAATCTCATATGCTTTAGCAAGCTTCTTCTTAGAATACTCTGGCATTAACTTCTTAATTTTTTCTTCCGAAATTTCTATGACATTTTCTATGACATTTTCTATGACATTTTCATTTGCCTGTGCTGCATAACTAGAACCATAATTCAGATTATACAAAGTCAATGTAAAATCATCATTATCTGCATCAAAGACAGGCATCTTGGACTCATCAAATTCAACCTGCCCCTCGTAATCTGCCAATATTTTCTTAAATCCACTACCTCTACGCTCCATGTACTTCAAGCGGCTGAATATATCAGCTAATATCGGATTTCTTCGCTTTGATGGAATTTTCAATAAATCTTTTCCCTCTAAAGATATTCCGCTTACCATTCCACCCGGTGAATATATTTCAATTCTGTCATCAAACATATCTATATGGACTTCGCTGCCTATCTCCATATAATTTCTATGAATCAATGCATTTACTACCCCTTCAAGCACTGCACGATCCGGATAATCAGGCATTTCAATTCTGCCGTCATCAACCTTACGCCATGCTTTCTTGGAATTATTTCTGACAAAATCTGTTCCTGCCTGTAATAGTGTGACAAGACTTCCCGTATATTCCTTATCATCAAGTGCATCTACAATTCCAGATGCCTTCGTAAGTCCATTCCATCTTGTGCAAAATAATCTGGAATGGCGAACCGGAGATTCATCCGCTAAAAGTGCTCCTGCATTCGTCAGATTTCCTTTTTCATCAACCAAACCAAAAGATTCATAATCTGTATCTTCAAATGCATTTCCAGTTCTTTGCTTATATACCGATTTTAATTTTGTGAAAGACATATTGCCAAAATCGTATCTTGACTTCAGACTATCATAACTTTCACCACTTCCACGAAGTACCAACTCTCTTAACTGTGAAGGTGTCGCCGGAACACTTTCATTTCCAATACGCATAAATGCAATAAGTTGTCCATCGCCTTCATAATAGCATGGTGTCTGCTGCCCTTTCATAACTTCTACGATAACAAATGTCTTGTCTTTATCTTTTTCAAATGAAAGCTTAAACTCTGGTATAGGATTAAGGTGTGTTTTAATTATTTCACTAATTTTCTCTGCATCACCTTCAGCATCCGAAAGACCAACCAACACATCATCGTTTGCCACACCAAATACCAGCCTACCACCATAACAATTTGCAAATGCACTTATACTCTTGCACCAGCTTTTAGGTTTCTTTATCTCAAGTGCAACCTTTTTATCGTAATCTGTGGCTTCGCCGATTAGCTGCTTTATGTCCATGAATTCACTTCCTTCTTTGCAAAAATTTTTCTGCGTAATATTGCATAAATAAAACATTATGATTAGAACTTTATTTTACATAATATTTCTCTTTTCCCTTATTATATCCAATATTTTTCCAAGTCCGACATATAAATCACTATTGTCTTCACAATACCTCTGCAATCCAATTATATTCATTATTAAATAATCCAGCCTATGTAATTCAGATCCCAAACAAAGCTTATTATAAAACCCTTCTATAGTTGTATTTTCTTTAAACTCATCATTTATCCGAATATAATATTTGTCATCTCTTATAAATACATTCTTAATTTTTTCTCCATCCGGATTCAATGTATCCATTTCTTCCTTTTCAATCCAAAATGAATTTTTATTATGATTACAGTCATGACATGATAAGATTAAATTTTCCATATAACCTGCATCTTTTTTTGTAGCAAATATAGGAGCTTTTTCATATAAAAAATGATCTATTTCAAATTCAGTCTTTTTTATCAAATCAATTGAAGCTCCACAATATGCACATTTCCCATTATATGCTTTAATAAATTCCAACTTAAATTTCTGAGAATTATCACTAATATATCTATGCATATCTTTTGCATTAGGGTGCTCTATTTCAACTAATTTTTCTACTTCTTTCTTTTTTTGTGACACATCAATTAATTCTGGACAATACTTTGTTCTTCTGTAGTCCATATTCCTATCCCTCTACTTTTGTCTGCAACTCTTGAAACATTTTTATCACATCATCAATATCATTCTTAGTAAATTCATCAAATTTTCCTTGACCATTAACTGAATTCACTATTTTTTCGACCATAACTTTTTCCCAGCTAGTATTCTTTTGCAATTCTGAGGTAATTTTTCTAACTTCAAAAATATTTCTAATACATTGGTCCAATATTAGGGGAAGCTTTTCATCATAATATTCCACTGGCGTCTTTCCGCATTTAGGATCATATTTAGAAATTGTTTCATAATCTGGGGCGATTTCATTTTGCGTAATAACAATCACCTCTATAAACGGAAAATATTTTTTTAGAATAATTTTAAATTCTTCTCCTGTAAACTTTCCTGCTATTGCTGTTCTATTTTCAAATAATTTTGAGTCTATAAAAATTATATTTGCTGATTTAACATCCGGATTATTAATCAAACTCTCGTATCCTGCATCTGGATTGAATTTAATATCTAAAGATTCAACATTACAACTCGAATTCTTATATTTATCCAAATATTTGGA
The DNA here is from genome assembly GCF_040914025.1 of Ruminococcus sp. RTP21484sp1_RTP21281st1_A8_RTP21281_210402. NCBI lineage: Bacteria > Bacillati > Bacillota > Clostridia > Eubacteriales > Oscillospiraceae > Ruminococcus > Ruminococcus sp. RTP21484sp1_RTP21281st1_A8_RTP21281_210402. The sequence goes on along the minus strand of NZ_JBCPGE010000065.1, from coordinate 18,854 downwards.
TAATGAAGTCTCCGGATAATCATCTATATATATAATTTTTAAGTTTTCCATTATATTTTTCCTCCTATAGTGAATTCTATTTCAAATCCCTTTTCCCCACCTATTTTCTGTATTTCTCCCCCTGACATTGTACATGTATTATTTACAATCCACATTCCGAGACCATGCCCGTTAGTTCTTGTAGTTTCATGTACCTCTAATATTTTCATCGGATCCGTTTTATACTTATCATCAAGTCCTTTTCCATTATCACAATATTTAATATTTAAAAATCCATTAGCCTCATTTATAAATATGGTGATCATTAGTTTTTGCGTATTTTCATTTTGCTGCACACTATTTAAAATCAGATTATCAAAAATAACCTGCAATATATCTTCTGAAATCTGATAAACAATATCTTCATCCATTATAATTTCAATACTAAGCCATGCGTAATCTCTTTCCCACACTTTTTTTATAACAGTTAAGATATCTGCTATACTCTGGTACCTAATCTCAAACTGTTTTTTTTCTATTTCTTCCAACATAGTGTCCATGAATGTCACCAATTTTCTTCCAACAACATCATTACTTTCCAACAAATAAGGTACATTTTTATAAGATTTTCTCGTTTTTTCAGAAGAATTCAATTCATCCCACATACCATATTCTTTTAATGCATCTACTATATTATTGTAATTATCATATATGGCATTTCTATCATTTTTCATTTCATGTGCAATGGATGAAGCTTTTAATCCCGTTGTTGCTAATACATTTAAAATTCTTACATCATATTTATATCTAGCCTCTACCGCTTCTTTATCTTTCTGATATTGTTTTCCCTCCTTTTTATAACTTTTGATTTCTGTTGCTAATTGCTTTGCTTCTTCCTTTGTTAAACCACTAACAGATGTCGGTCGGTTTAATACTCGATCAGAAATAGGTGTTGCTTTTTGCCCATCTATCTGATTCTTAGCATTTATTTTTCTAACAATATTTTGTCTATACCTTTCAAATTCTTTAATGCCTACTAATATTATTTCAACAAATAACTGATAATAAATATTTTCATCTAAGCCTTGGCGGTTAGCCATATCCTGAAGCACAGCATTCTTCTTTTTATCTATCATGACATAACCTGCCATCTGATTTTCTCTCACACGCCATGCACCCGTTGGATGAGAAGCTGCCGCAGGGGATTTTCTAGATCTTTTTCCAAGTCCTAACCAATCTTTCCTTCCTTCATATGAAGATATACTAAATGCATTCCTATATAATATTATTCCACTTTCAATATTTTTAGGTGTGTTTAAATACTTGTATAAAAATTTCTCTTTTTCATCTTTTGATGTGGAAATATTAAAGTATAAATTTGCTGAAAATTCGCCAATATCATTAACCACTGTTTGTATATCAGCATCTAAAAGCTCCGTAATTTTGTTTCCTTTCAACTCATTAACAATATCCGTTTTCGTTTCATATTTTTTTATATCAATCCCTGAACAATATTTTAAAGCCTCATTTTCGAACTCATCTGACTCTACTGATGTCACTAAGATTCCTTGGTTATACTTTAAAACAATATTACTTCTACAATTGATTCCGACTTCTGCTTTAGGAAAATGTTCAACTACAATTTCATCATAATTATCTGAAATGATTCTTATCTCCATAGATGTATCATGATAAGTTCTTTCTAAGTACTTATTTAAATTTTCTATGCGTTTTTTATTCCACTTTTCCCTTAATCCTATTATTTCTATATCTGTTCCTTTAGTGTGAATGTCATAGTTCTCATCTAAAACAGATGTATTCCAATCTGTTTTCCAAATTACACCAACAGAATCTATTTTTTTTGATTTCAAACGTACTCTATACCCTAGTCTCGATAATGCAAATCTTCCAACACCTTTCGAACCAGCTTGAATTCTTTTTTTATTATTTTCATCTATTATTTCATATTCTTTGCTACTTTTACCTATATGCATCCAATGTTTTTTTATATCGTCTGCATTCATGCCAATGCCATTATCTTCAAATCGAAGTGTGTCATTCTGAAATGTAATTTTTAAATTCAAGGCATTAGCATCATATGCATTCTTAACTAATTCAAGTATTGCAGCCTCATCTGTAGAAAAATTCTGTACACCTAACAATTCCGCTATCGTACTATCTTCTATAACATATTTTAATTCTTCCACTCAAGCCACCTCCTAAAACATATAATTCTCAATATCCTTCGATGTTATTCTCACCGATTTGCCACTTATAGGTATTCCAATTTTAAAAACATACTCTTTAAATTCGTCGCTTCTAAGTATTCTCATTGCATCTGTCAATGTATATTCATTATTATCTTCCTTTTGCACGATATACATTCCCGCATATGGTATACATTCCTGCTCTAATTCATATACGTCTACATCATTTGTCACAACTGTTGAAATCAGAAGTTTTTGTCTATTCAAGCCACTCAGGGCTTGTGAGCGACCATACTCATACCATTTTGCATTATTATCACTTTGCCTTTTATCTAAATCATCACGAAACTCATTAAGATACGCCGTAGCCCCAGGAAATAATCGTTCAAACTCACCATCATCATAATGTACTAACTCATTTTCGTCATATGTATACGGAAAAATAATTTTTTCATGTTTAATATATCTAAGCGTTCGAGGTGTTTCAGTATTTCTTACTACTTCTCTTTCAATAGTATGATTACCACAAACATAGCCATTATCCACTTCGGTATATGCCCCGTCTGACAGAACATATGCTTTATTTAGAAGTGTTGCCACAACATGTGACACCTTAAAATAATCCCCAAATCGATGTTGTCCCACTTCATTCTCATCTGCAAAAAACCACTTTTCATCTAGTTGAGCAATAGGTATATCTATCGCATTTTCCATACTCATGTCCTGATAATGCAAAAGCTCCTGCTGACGTTGTTTGTCTAACACCATAATGGATGACTTAACTAATGCCTTATCAAATATTTTAACTTGTTTGTAATCCTTTATTTTGGCAATGTACGGACTCATAAAAATCCTCAGATTATGTCCAAATACAGTCTTATAAATACTACTTGGAATAAGATAAGACATTTTCCCGTTATCTGCTAATGAATTAATACTTTTCTCTATAAATGCATAGCAATAATCAAATTTTCCTTTGACACATGTAGAGAAATTACTCTTTACAAACAGCTGTTCCTCCTCTTTCAATTCACTGTATGTAATATAAGGAGGATTTCCAACAATATATTGAAATTTAATAGTAGTATTCCACTTCAAATAATCTGCATTTATCACTTTCCAATCAACTTTGTCAATATCGTTACGTTTTAATACTTTATCTAAATTATCAATACACTTTTTATACTGTTCTTCATCAATCTCGATTCCATATATGTCTTTTGCTAATCCATTCTTTATTCTTGTTCTAGACAAACCATTTTCCTTACAATCATCAATATACCTTTGAACTACCGCAACCAGGATGTTGCCATCGCCACAGGAATTCTCTAGTATTTTTTTTCCATATAAATTATGGGTATAACCCACACTATCTAGTAATTCTATTACATAATTTTCAGGCGTAAATACCTGGCACTTCTTGTTCATAGTTTTCTCTTCACTTTCTCTATTCTTCCTTGCTCAATATTCATATCTGATTGAATGGTATTTCTTCCTTAATGGCAGAGCTTAAATTATCGTAATTATCAAATAGTTCTTTACTAGCATCGGTAGCGTCATATGTATAATCACCGACAATTTTACGCCACCTCTTTATACCTCATAAACACATACTCATAAATTTTCTGTCTGTATGCAAATATTTCATTATCAGAATAACTCTCTGGTAACTCTTCCCAGAGAATTGCTCCTATATATGTTTCTATGTCATCCCTTGTTTCCTGTTTCTCTGTCCAATGGTCAAGTTCAGATATCTTTGCTTTTATCTTTTCCAGCAAGTCTACCGCAACTTTCTTTATTTTATTGATATCTTCTTTTGAAAGATTTTCATTGAAAAGCATATCATACAATGACAGTTCCTCATCACTTGTAAAGCCTTCTCTGACATAACGCTTTTCTTCCTGATTCATGGAATTAGCCAGATTCATCAAGTCCATAAATGTTTTTTCAATGATTGCTCTGTCCTGCTCATTATTATATTCATCAATGATTGTCTGATATCTTTCATAATAATCCACACGACTTGGATTTTCTTTGAGCATGCTGTCTAATCTTGTTTGAATTAGTTCATCCAAATCCGTAATAAGCAGATTCTTTTTCTTTGTCTTTGCAAACTCTCTTCGAAGCAAATCAAAATCTATTCTACTAATATCGAAACGCTTGGCTATGTCGTTATTATTAGATTCCTGTTCAATCATTATATATTCACCCAGAATCCCATTAATCTGAACCATCAAATCGACATTGTCAACATGCCTCTTCTTTTTCTTTAGTTCATCAGCTATTGCTATGAGTGCATCTTTTCTATCTCTATCCACATCTGATATATCATCTCTATCGAGATACTTCATCATTCGGTTGATTTCATTTGCATATGTCGTAAACTGCTTGCGTGATTCTCGGCTATCAGAAACAGCATTTGCTGCTGTCTGTAGTAATGCTAATTTTGAAAAGTCTTTTGCCTTAATCAAATCTTCCAACTCAAAATTTCTGCTACATAAAAATTCTATAGCTGCTGATATAGTTCCCAGCACGTGCTCTATAAGTTCTTCCTTATCTATTGTTGGATCAGTCTCTCTTCCTCCAACATTTGCTGTATAATCTGCAAGTGCTTTACGAAGTGCCTTTACTATGCCAATATAGTCAATAATAAGTCCGTTACTCTTGCCCTCTGCCACACGATTAGCTCTTGCTATTGTCTGCATGAGAGTATGTGCTTTCAATGGCTTATCAAGATATAAGCATGATAAGCACTTTACATCAAATCCTGTAAGCCACATAGCACATACAAACACTACACGAAGTGGATTATCTTTATCCTTAAACTCCTTATCGAGTTCTCTTTTCTCCATCTTCTCACGATGTGGTTTTATATCAAGATTCCATTTTTTAAATGTCTGAATCTCATTCTGCTCCTGAGAAATAACAACTGCCATTTCAGTTTCTTTCATCCATTTAATCTTGCGTTCCAGTTCCTGTGCTTCCTGCTGTGATACTTTTGATTTTATGCCTTCTAATCGTTTAATTTCTTCTTTCCAATAATCCTGCACAAGGTTATACATACGAACACAAGTCACTTTATTCAGACACACGAACATAGCCTTACCGCTTGTCCACAAATCCGAATAATGCGAAACAAAATCTTTTGCTACTGACTGAAGTCTTTGCGGTGCTGTCATAATATGAATTTCTTTCTTAAATTCATGCTCCAGCTTTTCTGTCTGGTCTGGATCTAAATCTGCTGCCTCAATCGCATCCAATATCTCATCCGTAATATCCGGATTATCTAAATCCAAAATCTTCTCTCCACGATTCTCATAATACAACGGAACTGTTGCTTTATCCTCAACTGCTCTCTTAAAATCATAGATAGAGATATATCCACCAAATGTTCTCTCTGTAATATTGTCATTCGATAATAATGGCGTTCCAGTAAAACCAATACGTGCGGCTGTAGGCAGCAAATTCATCATATTATCTGCAAATATTCCATACTGACTCCTATGTGCTTCATCGGACATTATAATAATGTCATGATCTGGTATAATTGACTGTACATCTTTCTTATTAAATTTCTGAATCAAAGTAAATATAAAGCTAGGATTTCCTTGCAATTTTGTTATAAGGTCATCACCACTCGTAGCAATATACTTTGCAGCCTTTGTTTTTCCAAGTAATCCACAATTTTCAAAAGTATCGCTAATCTGTGTATTTAACTCATCCCTGTCTGTCAAAATCACAATCGTTGGAGAACCTGCAAATTTTCGCCTAATTTTCTGTGATAAAAATACCATAGAATAACTTTTACCAGAACCTTGTGTATGCCAGAACACACCAAGTTTTCCATTATTCAATTTGCGTGCTTCATACGCCTTAACAGCCTCATTTACACCCAAATACTGGTGATTTCGTGCTAGAATCTTTACTGTTTTTCCATCTGAATGGTCAAATAATATGAAATTTTCCAACAAATCAAGAAAGTTATCCTTTTTGCATATACCTCTAAGCATCGTTTCAAGTGCAACATTACCTTCTTCCTGCTCAGACAATCTTTTCCACTCATGAAAAAATTCATATTTGCTACCTAATGTTCCCACTTTAGCCTCTGTTCCATTGGACAAGATAAGAAATGCATTATAATAAAACAGATGCGGTATTGTATCAAGATAGTCTGTATAGTTATCTGTGTATGCATTCTGCACATCTACAGAGTTCTTCTTCAATTCTATAAAAAGAAGAGGTATTCCATTTACAAACCCCACAATATCTGTGCGTCTCCGATAAAGATCTCCATGTATTTTCATTTCCTTAATAGCAAGGAAATCATTATTCTCTGTATTTGTAAAATCAATTACAATTGCCTTCTTTTCCTCACTCTGACCATTCGGCTTTTTCACTTTCACTGGAATACCATCTCTTATGTGTCTATACTTTTCCTCATTTATCTGCATAAGAGAAGCTGATGACATATGACTTTCAAATGTTTTTATAGCATCTTCAAGTAATGCTGGAGTAAGCCATGGATTGAGTTTTAAAAGTGCCTCCTTGAGATATTTCACAAGAAGGATTTTCTTATATGATTTCCTGCCAAATGTGCCAGTTTCACCCAGAACTTCTGTGTTATAGGCAAGTTCTACACGCCAACCAAATTCATCTTCAAGAAGGTGACCAGCACTTTCCTGTACTAATATATTTTCAGAATAATCATAGCTCATAATAATCTCCTCCTTCCTTTATCTCATCATAAATACAACAATCATCATTTATTTTAATAATCAACAAAATCATTATCTTTAATAACGTATAATAATCCGCTATCATTATATTGTTATCTGGCACAATAGAATCATGGATATAGCGATTTCTAATAGCTTTTCCATCACTAAACTCAGAATTATTCAATATATAATCAAAATATTTATATTCAGGTTTCGACAACAGTTTATCATCTACATAAATATCACCATTTTTAATCAATTGTTTTAATAATGGTGATTTTATATGTTGTAATGAAATAACTTCTTTTTCGTAAAACTCATGTAAAATAAATACTCTTTCCTTGTTATAATTAATAACATTATCTTCAATATATATTGACCCTTTTTCGATTAACCAATTTAGTGATGCTATGTTATATGGTTCACATTCTGACAATTTTATATCTTCATTTGATATAAGCTTAATAAGAGAGTCATATTTTGATTTTGTTTTTTCGGTATACCCAAGCATGCTCTGCGATGAAAAAAACATATTCATCTCTTTAATAAGTTCACTATTTATAACATAACAATATTTATTTTTTATTCGACTTGGGATATCTTTTATTCTTGGTGAATCTGTTATATATTTAAAAAGCTCAAGATCAATTTCTCCATCATCGCACAACATTTTATACTTACTTAGTACTCCATCTATACCTGATGCAAGAGTTTTACATTTACTAAGTATGCTATCAGCTGGGTTTGGCATATTACATGTATAATCTTTAATATCAAATTCCTGTAATAAATAGGTCTCAAAAAACCACTTTATAATGTCTTCAATGTTGATATCAAGTTTAATCAATTGTTCAACATAACCCCTCATTTGGATATCAGATAAAGATTCTAACATATCAAATGCTACATCCTTTTTGTACATTCCAACACCTCTAACTTCAAAAATCTCCGTAAGAGGATGTCTTTCTCCATGACTTGAAACGCATGTGAGTCTTGCTTGACTATCTATGTATTCGAATAAATATATGAAGTTGTTTAGCAATGTTGGGTAATCAGTATTATCCTTTACCCATCCTGTGTCATACTCTAGAATCCATTTACTATTTTCAATTTGGATATTCTTAACATTTTCAAATGGACCAAAAGTAACACCAAAACCATAGTTATGAAAAATCGCCGATTTATTATTCTCCCAAAATTCGTTATTCCTCTTGTCCGCCATTTTTTTCATTTTCGGAGTAATCGGTAACTCTTTTGTATATTTAGCATTTAAAATAAGTTTCATAAAATTCGGGTTAATATCATCACTTTTAAGATAATCTTCGATAAGTTTTACCCTTTTCTCAATAGTAAAATGTCTTGGAATATATACCTGTATTTTTTTATCATGTTCTTCTAAATAATAAGAAACTACAAATTGCAACCCATATTGTTGTTCCTCTAGCAATATAGTTATCTCTTCATCAAAGTACTCTACAAATGACTTATCCTGTAGTATATTATAAGTATTCCAACGCAGTCCTTTTAGCACATCACATATTCTATTCTTAGAAATACACTTGTAGATATTAAACTTATAAAAGAAATTTATAAAATCATCCCAATATCCCACATAACAATTATTAAAAGTATCAACCACATTTTCTTCTGTTATCTGTTTAAATCTCTCATAAACTACAGTATTTAAATTCAATGTTTTCGCTTTATATCTCTGATATTTTTCTTCTGACCAATCCGGAATGTCTGTAACTTTCTCAAAAAATAATTTTGTATGATAAAGTTCAATCACTCTATTAATATCAGCTAACTCTATCTGATTTTGAACATAAGAATCCAAGATAGCAGTCACCTTTTGTTCATCAGCACGATAACAAAATCTAGCGTTGAAATAATCTTTATGTTCAAAATCATTCATTATTTATACCTCCACTTCTCCACTCATCAATCTTGGTAATAATCGGTCACGAGCTTCTAAAAGTAAAACATTTTGATTCAACAAGCTCTGCCTTTTATCAAAATAATTCTGAAATGGAACATATAGTTCATCTGGTCCAACTAACAAATCAATAGCATCTATATGTTTCTTTCCTAAATGTGATACTGTAGCACCTACTATTGTCTTCTCATAATATTTTATTGGTTTACGAATTGCCCATAATAACCACCCTTGCATTTCTTTTTTCTTAGGGCGAAAACAGCATGTACGTTGCACTAAGTATGCATTATCACCAGACCAAGAATTAATATGAAATTCCCCATCCATTCCAACTATAATATCGCCATTACCTATTAAATATTTTTCTTCTGTTTCTTCTGTCGTATAGTCCGAAGTGATTCCTGCTGGAATATTTCTTATTCGAACAATTGGTATACCTTTTTTCATATCATTAAACTTTGAACCATCAAAGGCATAACCATATTGAATATCTGCAATATCTACCAATCTTTTTCGTTTCCAACCTTCTGGCACCCCGTCAATTATCTCTGTATTCTCATATCTCGGAAAGTGTAAATCTACAAACCATTCTCTGTACAGACGTTCTGCTGCTTCTTCCAATAATTTAATTTGTTTTTTGTTGTTCTCAATCAAATCATCGTATGAAGATAATATTTCAGCAATTCTTTCTTGTATTTCAATTTTAGGAAGATTCACTGGCATATTTCTTATTATTGGAATATTCACATGCGCTACTGTTGCCCCATTTGCTGTTCCTAACAATTCATACTGTTGCTTTGGTGCTAATATATAGTACGCCAAAAATTGAGGGCACACTTTTTTCTTATCTGGTCGAATCAATACAGTTCTTTGCCCCAAACATACTTCTTGTCCTGCACGTATTATTGCTGCATTTCCTGCCGGTGCTTCTCTAGCAAAAATAATGTCATCTTTTTGCGGAACAGCCCTTATATTTCTTTTATCATATGTAGCTTTAGATACCCGCTGAACTCCATCTAAAATCAATCGTCCTCTTCCAACATTTGGTGTTCTTATTATAGGATATCCTTCTCCTTCATTAGGTGCTGTTGAATGAGGACAATCTACTATAAATTCACATATATCATTCAATACCATCACCTAACATCTCCTTCATATTCTGTGAGATAGTATTCATCAAATTATTTGATTCTGCCTGCAATGCTAAAAGTTCTCGATGTATTTCTGTCATTCGCTCTTCAAAATCCACACCATCATCTTCCACAGGTGCTACACCAACATAGGCACCCGGAGTGAGAGACCACCCCTTTTCTTCAATGCTGATTCCATCTTTATCATCATATTGGGCGTCATTTGTTGTATATGCGACTTTACATAATCCAAGGATATCGTGATACTCTCCTTCTCCAAACTTTTCATATAACCAATTAGCTTCTTTTGCTATTGTAAGTCTTTCTGCAAGTTCAGAAATTCTATCATCGTATTCAGTCTGGAATTTTTTCTTTTCTCGCTTATCTGCTGCCTCAACTGCTGTTTTGGCTTCTGCACGAAGTTCCTTTAATCTTTCAGTCAAATCATGAACCTGTTCATCAAATAATTTGTCACTTCCAAGTGCATTTTTATATTCATAAAACAATGCTGTATATTTTTCGTTTTCTCCACGATATAACCAAACAATAGCATTCAGATTTTTAAGCTGCCACTCTGACCATTCATTCAGCGTACGATCAACCACTGTATAATAGTTTCTCGCATCAATAAAGAGAACTTTATTCTTCAATTCTTTCTTTTTGCCTTTATCAAAAAACCATAATGAACATGGAAGGCTCTTTGTATAGAAGAAATTGTTGCCTACACTTATCATCACATCTACATGACCTGTTTTAACAAGTTTTTCTCTTATATCCTTATCGCTTCCCTGACTATCTGTTGCAGATGAAGCCATTACAAATCCAGCTCTGCCCTTTTCGTTAAGATAAGCATAAAAGTACGAAATCCATAGATAATTTGCGTTTCCAATTTCTTTATACTTGTTTTCTTTCGGGCATCCAAACGGAAGTCTTCCCGCATTGGATGTTGATTCTGCCTTTACCTTGTCCACATTGAATGGTGGATTTGCCATTACATAGTCACAGCAGCCTTCAAGGTTATGAGCATCATGATAAAATGTATTCGCTTCATCACCAGATTTTATTACCCCTGTAAGTCCATGAACTGCCATATTCATAAGACAAAGCTGCGCATTATATTCCACTTTCTCCTGTCCATAAAATGTCATACTACTATTTGCTTGCAAACCAGCTTCATTTACAAAGTCGCCTGTCTGTACAAACATTCCACCAGAACCACATGCTGGATCTAGAAGCACTCCTGATGTCGGCTCTAATATATTAACTATCATTTTTACCAAAGATTTTGGCGTAAAGAATACTCCGTCATCCGAAGCTATATTTTTTGCAAATTTATTAAGGAAATACTCATAAATCCTACCTATTACATCTCCACCAACTTCATCAAGTGCGTTGTTATTGAATATGCGAAGCAGCTCTCCCAGCAGTTCATCGGAAAAATCCGTATAACTTTTCGGCAATACACCTGCTAACTGTTCACTTTGCTGTTCTACAAGTTCCATAGCATTGTTTACTACCTCACCCAGACTATTCATTGCCTGTCCAGCAATATTTTTCAAATCAGCTGATGCTATATTTTCAGGAAGATTCACAAGATAATCATACTGTGCTTCTCTTGGCAAAAACAGTGCACTTTTAGCAGAAAAATCCTTGGCTTCTACAGGCATTTTTCTGCCATTACGCATTGGTCTATCCTTTAATATCTCTGCTTCCACCAATTTAAATCGACTATACGCATATCTTAAAAAGAGTAATCCCAGCACCGGCATACAATACTGGTTTGATGTCAGTTTAGAACCTGCTCTTAGTAAATCTGCTGATTCCCATAAATCAGCTTCTAACTTCTTTATACTTCTGTTATCCATTATTTTTCTCCTGTTTTTCTATATCTACAATCTGAACAACATCACCGATATCACATTGAAGCACTTCACATATTTTTTCTATAACTGTCAATGTGACTGGCTCGTTATTCGTCATTTTTGCCATTGTTCCCTTACTAATCTTTGCCTTGCTACATAAGGCACCTTTATTCATTTCCTTATCAATCAAAATTTTCCAAAGATTATTATACGAAATTGTCATACCACACCTCAATTTTGTTTATATGTTCTTAACAATATAGGGCTTTTACACCTCTTTAAGCATATCATATATAGTCTATTTTTTCAAACCTCAGGAATATTTTTTTGTACTTTGCAAGAAGTAGAGGAATCATCTCCCTCTGCCCCTATTCCATACCTTATCTTCTACCTTTTCCTTCCCTACATCCCTGCCAACGCTCTCATCATAAATTTTCTGAAACTCCTCATAAATCTCATCTCCAGCCATTCTTATCCCCAGCCTCTTCATAACATCTGAAAACAGCCTTATGCTTCCACTTACATCTGCAATATCAAGCACAAATATATCCGCCTTAACAGCGGCATTAATTTCTTCATATGCCCCACATGCAGATAACCTTTCAGCAATCCGTTGAGCCTTATCCGACGCTCCTTGAGTAACAGCCACCTCATCCTCTATACTCTTTCTCTCACCTGCATAAATCTGTTCCGAATCACCATCATCCATTTCACGAGATTCCACAACATATAAGTCTGCCTGTTCTTTTTCAATATCACTATATTGGTCCGCAACAGAAGCATCTTCCTTCCGACATATTTTCGTATCAACATCATCAATATCAGTAGTTCCCTTTTTCTTAACCTCAACCACATCCTCATGCTGTTCCATCCCCGGTATCTCAATCTCCTTATCTCCAACAATCTCCTCATTCTCCGACACCGCATAATAAGCTGTATACAAATCTTCTTTCACAATGCCATCAGCAAGCTGCAACTTCCTCTTAATCTCTCTTTTCTCCTGCTTCAGCTCATCCAGTTCTTCCTGCACTTCCACATGCCATATCTGATATTCTCAGTACTGCTCTTCATTCTTTATACTGCGTTTCCGACTAGAGCTTTCTCTGTATATTTCCTTCTGCCTGTCCTCAATCTGCTGAATCTTTTCTTCCTGCTCACTTATGAAATCCACAAGATCCACAACACTTTTGATGTCATTCTTTACAAGTAGCAGATATTCGTCCTGCAACCGATGAAACCTCTTCAAATCCTCTGTATACTTTGCTCCGCCGACTACAAAGCGCTTCTGCTCTACAATCCTTAACCTGTATAGCTTTGCATAAAACTTCTTCTGGAATGGTGACAGCTTCGCCCTGTGCAATCCTCTGATATCCGACGAATAAAAGTAAGGCTTTGCCATCCAGGACATATCCACATGATGCCTTAACGTCTCCTCTGAAAACATTTCGTCTAGCTTTGCCAGTTTATGATAATATCGAAATCCCGGTGCCTGCACTTCCATCCATGCGTCTTTCTTGAATACATATCCAAGCCGTTTCATCAGATATTTAAAATGCTCCACATTCCCGGCTGCATATGCACACATCTTGGCATCCCTGAGAATTATCTCTTTCATTGACATTTCCTTTTCCCACTTGTCCCTGCTGATATTCTTTGGATTCCTGCTGCACTCTGCCGGCATTCTCCAAACACTCCAAATGAATATTTTGAGTGGAAAATAACATGGCCTCAGGCGTAAATGAAACTATTCATACACAGCTCACTTTAGTACCAAAATAGTACCACAAGGCAAAAAACAAGCTCGCAAATGCCCATTTTACTAGGCTTTGCGAGCTTTTGAAATGTTCCGGGGCACACCACATTATCCTCAAAGGGCAAAATCCAGTATCCTCACTATCCTCACATCCCACAGCAAAGCCACACTGCAAAACCCTCCGGCACTGCAGCGCAATTCCACAGCACATTCCGCAGTGCTAATCCTGACAATCCAACTTCTATCGCGTCCCATATAACAGTATCATCTTACACAGCAACACTATCGCAATGTCACTTTCGCAACATCATCCAAAGCATCCCACACACCCTGCAACACCAGGAAATATCAACGTTTCGCAGTGTTACCCATGCCTTTGTAGTTTCGCAGCAAACTCACGCAGTGATGTTTCGTCTACTTCTATTCTATACAGAAAGCTGTAAAAATCCACGTGGATTTTTACAGCTTTTTCCGATATCACGTTGCTTATTTACGCCTCATTTTATCTGAGTCAGAATCCTGTGCGACCGGGGCAGAAATGACAAAAAAAGAACAGCAACAGAGCTACGCTGCGGTATTACTCTCTGTTGCTGATAGGATAATCATTTTTGCCTTTTACAGGATAATGGGGTGTGCCCTGTGATATATATTTTATTCGAACTCGACAATCACTAATCAATTTTGTTTAGAGATTATTTGTTGCCGTGTTCGCTTTTCTTTTAATTATTTGATTTATCCATATTATCCTGCCTATACAGGCTAATGTTATCATTTTGTTATCGGCATTGATAACACACGCCCTGTAACTGTGGATAATAGCAATATATACCAACTCAAATTATAAGCGGTTTTGCTTAGAAAATCAATAATCTTATTGTTAAAAAAACATCTGCCATACTCTCATAGATAACAATGACAAAATATAAAACGGAAGTATATATAGTAACCTTTGCAGTCGGTTCTTTGCTGTATATATTATAATACTCTGAATCGGTATCCATATCCAAAGGATAATACTAAATAATTCAATTTTATACGCTATCCAATAACAGAGCATTGGAAGTAACAACAAGAACATTCCAATAACTGACTTACATTGTAATTTTTCTTTTAAAGAATATCTGAGCGGAAATCCTTTTCTAACTAAACGTAATTCATTTTGCACATTATAGCTGACAACATTCTGTCCTAATATCAATATAGAAAACAATAATACATACTCAATATATTTTCCGTCTATCTGCGATAATAACATTGTGATTAAAACAATCGCAAAATACTGATACATAATCTGTTTCTTTCTTCTGACAATACTAACCACCTCATAAACCATCAAAAAACGATAGCGGCTGCCATAATATTTCTTCATCAGTCCTTTCATTTCTTTCTGATTATTTTGGAAGAACACTTCATCCTGCGTTTGCAAAACTGTATCATATTCTCTATTCAAAAATCCATATAACATCTGATTATATTGTTGAAAGAACGGGATAATTGCTTGATAGCTAAAATAAGGATATAAAATAAAATATAATCCGTAAATGATCAATAATATACTGGTAACAAATACACTTCCATAAAAAAAACAAATCATTACTACTGCCAACATACATATATTCATAATATCCCGATATTTATATTGTGTTGATAAAACCGTATGCATATTGACAATTGGGTTACAAAGCATAGCCACAATAAACTGTCTTAAGACCATTCCCTCCATTGGAAAAGCCCAAAATAAAATCAACGCAACACTCAACGTCAGTACCATGCTTTTTCCTATCTTCTTCACTCTCCAAATATATGTTTTTTCTATTTTCCAAATATAAGTTTCAGGAGAAATACGCATTCTTGGTATTGTTCCAAACAAATTCATAAACAAGAAACAGAGAATACCATATGGTATAAAAACAGCAATATCCATTCCAT
Organism: Ruminococcus sp. RTP21484sp1_RTP21281st1_A8_RTP21281_210402; assembly: GCF_040914025.1. NCBI lineage: Bacteria > Bacillati > Bacillota > Clostridia > Eubacteriales > Oscillospiraceae > Ruminococcus > Ruminococcus sp. RTP21484sp1_RTP21281st1_A8_RTP21281_210402. Next base: position 3,340 of record NZ_JBCPGE010000065.1, on the reverse strand, counting down.
AGTTTTTCTGAATCATAGATTGCAATATAAGAATACATGGCACAATAGCAATCAGTATAAGATAAGCACCTATATTTCGTTTGACCATTCTAACTGCAAATTTGAATCTCTGTTTCAAAAGCAACTGATACATACTTACTCCCCTTCAGATAAAATTTTTGCTATTTCCTCTCTGTCAACTTCCTCCATATTGATTTCTCTAATTTGTCCGTTATGTAACAAAAGACACTTGTCACAAACATTTTGTAAACACTCTATATCATGGCTTGAAATAATGTAAATTCCTTTTTCTTTCTTGTGAAACTCCACTATTACATTTTCTAAAAGTTTCATTTGGACAGGATCAAGTCCTGAAAATGGTTCATCAAAAATAGTAATTTTTTCTTCTTGTATCATTGCACAAGCATTATTTAACCGTTGCATTGTACCTTTTGAAAGTTCTAACGGAGAATAGTTCTCATACTTTTTTAATCCCAACCCATCTAAAATCCTCTCGATTTTATCAAATGCCTCTTGTTTTTTTATCTTTCTGCTTGAAGCAATCAAAAAAAGATTTTCATATATCGTCAACTCATTAAAAAAACTTGGTTGATCCATTGCATAGGCGACCGGCATATCAAGATAATCAACCTTATTCATCTTTTTTCTGTCGATAGAGATTACTCCTGTATAATTTTTGTCATAATTCGAAAGTATATTTAAAAGAGTAGTCTTTCCAGCTCCATTTCTTCCAACAAGTCCATAAATACAAGCATTTTCAAATGTATAGTTTAAGTCCGAAAAAACAACCGTTTCACCATATTTTTTACTTAAATTTGAAATCTGAATCATAAAATTTCTTTTCCTCTCAAATCCATTTTCGTCAGCCCAACGACTAACAATCCAATAAAAACTACTGTGTCCACAAATAACAGTACAACAATATTTTTTACCACTCCGAAAGTAAAAAGTATGGAGAAAATTTCTACCGACAACACAATAAAACACATATAATTTGTCAAATACTCTGTTATAATATCTCCATAATAATTGTTCATCTGTAATTTGGCATAAATAAAAGGTTTTAATAAATAACGGATTATAATACAGATAACGGGACAAATAAAAATCCAGTTTTTATTCACCAAAGATGTTGCCACACCTTTACTCCATTGTACCGGAATCTTTACTGGCAGCTTAGAATAAGACAACGCCCCAATAATCAAGCATAATACGGTAATCGTTATCCAAGTAAGCATACTTCCCCATATATACAAAAAGCTGACTGAATCCAATTTGAAAACAGTTTGATTATCTTTCCAATAATCCTGCAACTCTGTTACATATTGTTCTACCTGTAATTTTTCATAACTAATACTTTCTTCATCCAGCATTTTTTCGCACATGAGTTTCGCCTTATTCAAATCAGTAATCTGACTTTTTAATACTTCATTCTGCTTCTCAAGCGTTTCCTGCAAAGTTACTTTCCCAGATATAATACTTCGTATATCCTCAATAGAAATTCCCAATGTACGCAGATATGCTATCTTCTTTATATTTTCCACATCATTTTCAGAATAATCTCTATAACCATTACTTTCATTTCTTGAAGGCTCAACGAGTTTTTCCTTTTCATAAAAACGGACATTAGAACGGGATAAACCTGTTCGTTCTTCTACATCTTTTATTGTCATGTTATGCACTCCTTTCAAGCAACTCTATTTTATCTTAAGAATAAGCTATAAACAAGGTTTACAGTCAAGCATTTATCCAAAATCTCTTTTCTTTTAGTTATAAATCAATTCGGCGTTCACAACCTCTCTTGCACACGCCTGTATATTGTTCATTCTCACCACCCATTCCATCTGATTTTCTGCCTTTAACTGTTCCGTGATCCCCTGTGCCTGTTTCATCTGATCTACAATCCTTTCAAAGCGTTCCTGAGCTTGTTCTTCTATATCTGCAAGATAACTATTCAGCCTACCACTTGTAAGCAGAGTAATATAAACTACTTTCTTATGTTCTTTCAGATAGCGTTTATGTCTTTGTCCCCATACGCCGATGAATCTTTGTTCTTCGTCCTCCGGCAAAGCAAGACAGGGGATAAGATAATCCCCATGTCTGATATAAGTGCCACCCATTTCTTCAAATATTGTTTTCTTCATAATCGTTTCCACCTTTCTTATCGTTCTCTATCCATAGATTTTTTCTTAACTTCCCATATTTCCCACCTTGGCGGCAGGATTGGAACGCAGTTCATAATACCGCACCGCATGATTGAAGATAGCGGACAACTGATTGTGCAGTGTTTTCAGATAGGTCTGTGAATATGGCTTTTTCTTCTCATCCCGATAGGCAAGCATTTCATTCTGCCATGCGATAACCTCTTTTGTAGAAATCTCGCTGATTTTCAGCTTGCCGAAATAAGGTAAAATCTTCGTGCGGATGATATGCTCTTTTGTCAGCCATGTGTTCTCCTTCAGACGGCTTTTCATATCCCGGATATACAGTTCGGTAAAGGCTTCAAAACTCATATCCATACGATTGTCGGCTTTCCTGAGCGAAGTGCCGATGTACGTTTAGCACAATACGAAACTGGAACAAGAAAACCGAAGGCAGAACTTACTGCTGCACTGGCACAGGCTCTTGATGTTTCTCCTCATGCCCTCGATGTGCCTGATATTGACAGCTATATCGGACTGATGCACACTTTATTTACCCTTGAAGATTTGTACGGTCTGACTGTCAGTGAATCAGCAGACGGAGAAATCTGTCTGAAAGTGGATACTTCCAAAGGCAAAGACGCTCACGAACTCCGGAAAATGCTGTACGCCTGGAAAGAGCAGGCTGACAAGCTATCTTCTGAAGAAATCAGTAAAGACAAATACGATGAGTGGCGTTACCATTACCCGGAATTTGATACCACGCAAATTTGGGCGAAAGTTCCTTCGCAGGAACTTAGTGCCGCTATGGTTGAAGCCTTCAAAGACAAACTCAAAACCGATGATTGAAAGCAGGTGTACTATGGCGTCAAGTAAAGATTATTTAACCTTTGTATTAGAACAGCTATCCGATTTGGACAGCATCTCCTATCGGGCAATGATGGGCGAGTACATTCTCTACTACCGTGACAAAATCGTTGGCGGTATTTACGATGACCGCTTACTTGTAAAACCCGTATCCTCTGCCATTTTCCTTATGCCGACAGCAACTTACGAATTACCCTATGAGGGAGCAAAGGAAATGCTTTTAGTCGATGATGTTGACAGCAGAGAATTTCTTTGGTAAGCGCTTAAATCTTGGGTAGCTTTACTGTCTACGTTTTTAAACTCATAATGATAGTAAATAGATTTTTACTACA
>NZ_JBCPGE010000064.1:0-21650 GCF_040914025.1 Ruminococcus sp. RTP21484sp1_RTP21281st1_A8_RTP21281_210402 | reverse complement strand
TTCCTTTGCACTCATTACTATTAACTTTTTAAATCAGTCTGAGATGTGGGTATGGAATCTCAGATTACAATTGACGTGCCGATTATAGAAAAATGGAAATTTGTTTACAATAAGCTGTGCTATTATTCCAGGCAGATATCCAAAATGTATGCAGTGCATATTGGAGTATATTGGACGATTGCTGGTTTTGCAGCTTTTTACGAATTTAGTGTAAGAGATTGTCTGATTTTGTCAGTCGTTGTGCTGATCGTAACAGATCTACTTGTGCAGGGATATCTGAAACTGACAGATAAGCTAAAAGGATAAAAATGGAACAATACTATTATAATCGTATGAACAAACCCCAGCAGGCTGCTTATCACAGCATTTTTGTCGGGGTGAAAAATCTATCGGATGAAATTCAGGTTCCGGCACTTTCCGGAGAGGAGCTTTACAATATTTTTTTCCAGATGAGGCTGGACCATCCGGAAATATTCTGGGTAACCAATTTTAAATATCGTTACTACAAAGATTCGCCGAACCTGATTTTCATACCGGAATATCTTTTTGAGAAAAACAAGATCCGGGAGCATCAGAAGGCTCTGACAGCCAGGGTAGAGAAGCTTGTCCGCCCGGCACAGAAGATGTCTGAGTGGGAAAAAGAGAAATATGTGCACGATTTTATCTGCGAAAATGTCCGTTATGACAAACTGAAAAAAGCATATTCCCATGAGATCATAGGTCCTCTTGGACAGAGCGTCGGGGTATGCGAGGGCATTGCGAAAGCGGTGAAGGTTCTTCTGGATGCGCTGGGAGTATGGTGTGTGATCGCAATTTGCGGTAACAATCCGGAAAAAGGAATCAAATACCGGCACACCTGGAATATTGTAAAGATAAATGGCACATATTATCATTTAGATGCCACTTTTGACAACAGCCTGGGAAAAGATCGCGAAAACAAGGAAATCCGCTATGACTATTTCAACCTGGATGATCAGCAGATCTTTCGCGATCATGAGCCCTTGATCGCGCCTGCGCCTCATTGCAATGATCATGATCATTTTTACTACAAAGAGAAGAAATTATCATTTACCAAACAGGAGGATGTATACAAGCGGTCTTTGCAGGCTGCTAAGAAAGGAAAGGTGCTTGTTTTTCACTGGCGGGGTGGATACCTGACAAAAGAAGTATTAAATGAGCTTCTTGACCTAATCCGCAAAGCAGGCATGGAAAAAGAGAAAAACGCAATGGTCAGCATAAACTGGCCTCAGGCAGTTCTTCGCGTCCAGTATGCTGACATACAGGTACAGGAGAGTGTTATGCTGGAGGAAGCGAATGAAGGGGAGAAGGATTGATGAAATGACCCAAGGAATTTTGTGCTGAAACTGTCCAGGTTACTGTTCAGAAAAAATTAAAACATTGTTGAAAGAATTCTATTGTTATATGATTTCGTAAGTGATATACTTAAACACAAGAAGAACCGTGTAAAATTATAGTTTACTTTTTGCGCGGTTTCTTATATATGTGATGGTTAGTTCAAACTAACACTAAGGCGGTTTGAAAGATTATAGCGAAAATATAATCAACAAGCTATAGAACTGTTACTATACCGCTGAAGAAAATTATTTTTGCTATATATATGAAAAATTTTTCGATTATACAAGGAAGGAAAATGTAATGCTAATGAATATTTTTGAAGGTATACTGATTCCATTTGTTGGAACAACACTAGGTGCAGCATGTGTGTTTTTTATGAGAAAAACACTTAGCAAGTCAGTGCAACGTGCACTTGCAGGGTTTGCAGCAGGCATAATGGTTGCTGCTTCAATCTGGAGTCTTCTGATTCCGGCTATTAAACAATCTGAGAGTATGGGAAGATTATCATTTGTTCCGGCAGTTGTTGGGTTCTGGATTGGTATTTTGTTTTTACTAGCGCTCGATCATTTGATTCCACATCTTCATGTTGGAAGTGATCAGGCAGAGGGACCGAAAAGCAAGCTTGGCCGTACAACAATGATGGTGTTGGCTGTTACACTACACAACATCCCTGAAGGTATGGCAGTAGGTGTAATGTATGCAGGATTTCTTGCTGAAAATGCACAGATTACAGCAACAAGTGCACTCGTTTTATCACTTGGAATTGCCATTCAGAATTTTCCGGAAGGAGCGATTATATCCATGCCGCTTAGGGCAGAGGGCGAAAGCAAGGGAAAGGCATTTCTCGGAGGTGTACTTTCAGGAGTGGTTGAACCGATTGGAGCAGTACTGACGATTCTTGCTGCACAGCTGGTAATCCCGGCATTACCATATTTACTGAGCTTTGCAGCAGGAGCCATGTTATATGTTGTGGTTGAAGAACTAATTCCGGAAATGTCGCAGGGACAGCACTCGAATATTGGTACGCTTTTCTTTGCACTTGGATTTAGTTTGATGATGATCCTAGATGTGGCATTAGGGTAAGAGGCGAGAAATGATTCTTAGCGATTATGCTGGCAGTTACATTTGAAAGCAGTTTTGGAGATAAATTTATGTATCAACATGCTATGAAGGCACCAGATGAAATGAGGGAATTGCATAAGCAGTTTTATGCTTATATGAAAAGAATGAAGAAATGCGGATGCAAGGCGAAAAGGTACAGTGATTGGAGAAAAAAGCATGAAAAATGAAGAATATAAAAAATGTCAATTAAAGAATTTACAAAAGCAGCAGGAAGATATGAAAGTAGCCATGCTGGTATTTACGAAATGTGCAAGAAAGATTATCCGGATCCACAGGCATTTTTTGACAGTGTGAAAAGATGTCTTCGCCCAAATGGAAGATTGATACTGAGAGATGTGACCAGTGACAATAAAGTATTGGTATGGCTAATGAATACATTGGAAATGCCGTTGGCAAATATATGCGGACATGGAGATGTCCAAGTGCCAACAAGAGACATGGTCATAAAATGTTGCAAAAAAGCAGGATTAAAAGTAGAAAAATTTGAAATTCGTAAAGGTATGCGAATGCATTGTGTTGTGAGAAAACCTATGGGAAAGGCGATAGGAAATGAAAGATAAGTATCTTAGGGAAACACGAATGGTTGATTTTTCTAATCCGGCAATTCAAAAACTTATTCAAAATATGAAATGGGTGAATTTGAAAGGATTAAGGCAATCTACAATATGTAAGAGATGATGTTTTATTTGGATATAATATTGATGACGGAATTTCAGCTTCAAAAGTACTTGCAGATGGTTATGGACAATGTAATACTAAAGGAACTTTATTCATGGCACTTTTACGTGCCTGCAATATTCCATGCAGAGTACATGGTTTTACGATTGATAAAAGCTTGCAGAAAGGAGCTATGACTGGGTTTGTTTACCGTAATGCTCCAAAAAATATTTTCCATAGCTGGGTAGAAATTAATTTTGAAAATCAGTGGTATGAACTGGAAGCTTTCATTTTGGATAAAACCTATATAAAGAAGTTACAGGAACGAAATCCGGAATGTAAAGGTGCATTTTGCGGTTATGGAGTAGCAGTCAAGGATTTCAGAAATCTCATTATTGAATTTGATAGGAACAATACTTATATTCAGAGCGAAGGAATCAATCAGGATTTTGGTGTTTATGATTGTCCCGATGAACTGTTGAAGGAACATCATCAAGAAATTTCAGCCTTTAAAGCATTTGCTTATAGACATATTGGAAGACATCTCATGAATCGTAATGTCAGGAAGATTAGAGAACGATAGTTTTAAGCTTTTAGAATTAAAATTAAATTTGGAGGGTAATATGGCAGACAAAATACAAAATGCTTATGAAACATCAAAAAATATATATGACGATGTTCTTACGCAAAGAAATATTTTCAGCAAACTGTATATTAAGTTATTTTGGAGTGGCACTGATGATAATGATATAGCACGAAAAGTTTTATCATATGTTCCTGATGACTTTTCAGGAAATCTTCTTGATGTTCCAGTTGGAACTGCTGTATTTACGGAAAACAAATGGAGTTCTCTGAAAAATGCACATATTACTTGTATTGATTACAGCATGGATATGCTTGAACAAGCCAGAAAAAGACTTGGTAGTCATGCACATATCAAATGTATTCAGCGGAAAAGATACTGGCAGCGCCTCCCGTAATCATCAGGGGTAACTTTCATCTTCTCACCCCCTTTCCGTGGGGAGTGAGCAGGATGATCCTGTCCGTTGTCAGGGGCCTATGCTGGCCCTGGTCTGCTGACCGCCTCCTTTTCCATCTGATTTTTTGCCGGAAATGACAATCCGCGAAAATCGACAAAAATCGCCCGGCAGGTCGTAAACCTACCGGGCGACGATTTGAAGCGTTTTGTTGTTTTGAAGATTCCATAAAGATTTGAAAAATGGACGGACATAAAAGACGTCCATTACACTATCGGAAAATCAGCAAGGAAGTTTCATAGTAACCTTTGCGCCGCTGGTTTCTTTTGAATTTTCTAAAATAAGCTGACCATTATGTTGTTCCATAATCGAATTTGTAATATATAGACCCATACCAAAGTGTAACTTTGAATTGCGGCTTTGATCGCCCATATAGAACCGTTCCTGTGCGTGGCATAATGCCTCTTTAGAAAACCCCGTTCCCTCGTCTGTGACTGAAATTTCCACGAAACCGTTGTTACTCTGAACATCCACATAAAGCGTTCCGCCTTGCGGGGAGTAGTCCAGCCCATTACTGATAACATTCATAATAGCACGTTCTATCAGCACCCTATCAAATTTCAGCATTTGAGGGAGTGAAACAGTATTCATTTGCAGCCGGATTTCTTTTGTCCGGCATAGTGATTCCATATAACCGAACAAGTGCTGCATGAACGCTGGCAAGTCTATACTTTCAATATGGAGCTGATAACCAACCGCCGCCCGTGATATATCAATCAGGGTTTGAATATATGACTGCATCTGGCCGGAGCTTTCCACGACGTAACCAGCGTATAATCGTTGCTCATCATCAAGATTTGTTTCTGTGAGTAAATCAGCATTTCCTTGAATAACCGTCAGAGGCGTTTTCAAATCATGGGCAAGCGCGGCGATTTGCTCTTTCTGTGTCTGTTCGGTTTTCCATTGCCGTTCTAACGAAATTTTCAGATTATCTTTCATATCTGAAAAAGATGCAAGGACATCTTCAAACTCTTTGATTTTGGCGTGTCCTACTTCAAAATCAAGGTTTTGCTTTGAAACCTCCGCAGTTGCTTCAAAAAGCGGGGTCAGTTGTGTACGCAGGTTCTTAGCAAATCTGGCGGTCAGTATGATAATGACCAGCAGCGAATTTACAGCCATCAGGATAAGCGCAAGCGTGTCAGGAGATGGAAAATATTCCGGTAGCCATGACACTGTAAATTGAGAACCAATATAATACCTTAAAACGCAAAATTCGTTTTCCCGGACAACAAGTGCAAACTCCCTCCCCGTAGCATATTCAATATATTCTCCCTTTGCGTACAGCAGGGCAATTTCTTTTTCATCATCGTCCATATTGCTGTAAAGCTCATTAAAGTTCTTGTCCAGAATTAAGTAGCCGCATCCCTGTGGAATCACAACCTTTGTAATATCCGGGGCAATCGTCAGCGTTGGAATGATCTCTTTTACCTGCAATTCACTTAGATTTGCTCTTGTAGCTAATCCAGCATTTACAGCAAGTCCCTCCAAACCAGAAGGGACAATAATTGCCGCTACCAGCATGACAATGAGGGAGATAGCAAACTGGCGAAACAATATTTTCAATGTAGGTTTCTTTTTCACTCCCATTTATATCCTATCCCCCATACGGTGCTGATCGGACTTATTTTGAAATGCTCCAATTTCGCACGAATATTTTTTATATGCGTTGAGATCGTAGAGTTATCGCCTATTCCATCAAACCCGAAAACGGCTTCATAGATTTGTTCTTTTGTAAAAACCTGTCCCCGGTTTTTCACAAGGTATTCACAGATTGAATACTCGCTTTTGGTAAGGGGAACCGGCTGTTCTGAAACATACAGTACCTTTGCGGAAAGGTCAAATCTTATATCAGGCTCAAATGAAAGTGTGCTGTGATGCTCCCTTTTTTCTCTGCGTAAATGTGCCGCGACACGGGCGCGAAGCTCCTGAATACGAAAAGGTTTCGTAATATAATCATCCGCACCGATGCCCAATCCAAACAATATATCTTCCTCTAATGTCTTTGCGGTCAGAAAGAGAATCGGGCAGTCTACCATATTCCTGATCTGTTTGCAAAACTCAAACCCGTCTGTGCCAGGCATCATCACATCCAAAAGAATGAGGTCATAGAAATGCAGCTTTTTGATGTCTACATCATCCGCATTTTGACAGACTGTTATCAAATATCCATCTTTCCCCAAACTGTTCTTAATCAATTCCAAGATAGAAACTTCATCGTCAACTACAAGTAAGTGGGTCAAAAAATCACCTCCCGCCCCATTATACCACATTGTCGAGGTTACTCATCATTATTTTTAATGTCAGCTTTCCGATATTCATTGTTGATATTTACAGCTACGGCATTGCTTATATCCACATCCACAATACTGTAAACGTAGCCGAAACTGAAATCTTCCCCCGCCACATTTTTGAAGCGTTTCGATACCTGCCCGATTTCTTCTTGCAGTTCTGACATTTCAAGACATTCATCCGTTATGGTATATGTCAGGCCGTTATATGAAATTTCATCATAGTTTGCGGCGTTCAGCTCATAATACGGCAGAGATTCATTTAACGCCTTATTTTTATCGGCGGTATCGCGGAGCGCACCGCAGGCTGATAAGCATATAAGACTTACAAGCACAATTACCACGGCAAACAGGCACTTTTTATTCACTGTTTTTACCTCCCTCCCAACCATGAAACCAAACCAAACTGGCAATCAGCAGACAAACAGTGCAGCATACAGAAATAATCATACCGCTGAAAAAATCGGTTTTTACCTGTGCATACAGTTGGGGGCTATCCCATGCAAGCACAGTGTAATCCATAGCACGAACGCCCCAGGCCCAGGGAATATATTTCCATGTAGTGTCACCAAGCCCTGTTATCATAAGGGCAGCTATTAAACTCCCTGCAATTCCCAATCCCATAGATGCACCTTTTCCGAAGCTCATTCCCACAAACAAATGAATCAGGTAAATGGGAAGCATGGTAATCAACAATAGAATCCCTGCTTTCAGGTAAAGGCTTGCCGGAGCATCCCTATATAGTGCAGCGAATGTTCCTAACGCTAAAAATGTTGCGCCAAAAGCACAGATCATCAGAAAACCAAGTTTACCAATATATGTTGCCATGCGAGATGGGATTGTTCCCAACAAAAGCTGATAATGCCCGGCCTGATTTTCGATCTGAACAACCAGGCCCACAATAATGCCGATCAGAAACGGGAACGCAACGGCCAGCACTTCCAGATAGGCACTGATTTTGGTTGCCAGTTCCCATCTGGATATATGATAGTAACCCGCAAAAATCGCCGCACATATAATCGGAATCATGCTGTGCATATAGAGCAAAATGCTATGTTTACACTTCTGATATTCTGCTTTCCAGCAGCGAACCACAGATACCATAGTTACCCCACCTCCTTTTTCTCAAACCATCTTGCAGTTAAAAATGACAGCGCCGCAAACCAGGCCAGCGAAATGACCAATACAAGTATAATCATCCAAAATGCCATTGCCGTACTCTGATCTGCAACCGGCTCACCATTAGGCAAAATACCTAACACGGAAATCATAAGATGCGGCACCCAGCTATATGGGCAGATCATCCACAAAGAGGTTGTAGCCGTGAAAATCCCTAAAACGCTTCCAAGTCCGGCATTAAGAATAACCGTGACAAAGATACCAACTTTTTTTGATAACCATAAGCACAGCGGAACTTCCCATAGGCTTGCAATGACAATACAAGCTGTTCCGGCCGCAGCCTGCCAAATTCCGATTGTCAGGGGAATTTCGTTGATAACTAATATTGCAAAACCGCCCAACAGATTTAGCGCCAGGAAAATGAAATTCCCCACACAGGAGTAAATACCGGCCACTCCAATTTTTGCTTTCCAGACTTTGTTCTGCGAAACAGGCAATGAAGCAACGGCACGATATTTTAGTTTGCCATTATCCCGCTGTTCAATCAAGGCACAGGTGAGCGTAAGGAATCCAGGATAAAGCAGGATATACCACCAATTATAAGAATTGAGCTGGAACCAAAGAGGGGCAAAAAAGTTCATAAGCGCAGTTACAAACGGGGCCAGAACGATCAGCGTTTTTGTGAAAGTTCTCTTATGCTTTAGGTTCTCTGCCTGAATATATGCCATCTCCATTTAATATCCCTCCTTACCATTTCTGCAAATAACATCCATAAAGAGTTGTTCCAAATCTTCACCGGCGCGAAGCTCTCCCTCATATCCAAGGACGCCGCCAGCAATGATACCCACATGATCTGCAATCTGCTGGACTTCTGACAGAATATGGCTGGACAAAATAACTGTAATCCCTTTGCAGGGAAAAGAGCGAATTAACTCTCGAAGTTCCTCAATCCCTAAAGGGTCAAGGCCGTTAGTCGGTTCATCCAGAATCAAAAGCTGGGGACTGTTCAGCAATGCAATAGCAATACCAAGCCGCTGCTTCATACCAAGAGAAAACTGCCCGGCCCGTTTCTTGCCGGTATTCGTGAGCTGGACAATTTGCAATACCTCGTTAATTCGTGCATCGTCCAGGCCGAGCAATGTAGTTCTGACTTTGAGATTTTCGTATGCAGTCAGATTTTCGTAAAGCGGGGGCATCTCAATCAAAGCACCGATATGCTCCAGATCATTCCGCTTCCACGGGTGGCCGTCAAACTCGATGCTTCCCGATGTGGGGCGCAAAATGCCGGTGAGCATTTTTAAGATCGTGGATTTGCCAGCCCCATTCGGCCCCAGCAGACCATAAACCGAGTTGCGCCGGATGTTCAGTGACACATTGTTTACCGCCATTTGCCCCTTGAAATTTTTGCAGAGGTCAGTCGTTTTCAAAATCATATCCATATAATCAAGTCCTTTCTTTGATTTTACGGATAGCATACCGGGCAATTTTGAAGATTTCATAAAGATTCCCGAAAACAGAATATGAACAATACACCGTAACCGTGGAGCATATCGCAACAAAGCACCAACCTACGCATTTAGGGCCTTAAAAAGCCCTATATTTCAAGGCTTTTCCCGCATAGTCGGCGGGGTATGTGAGTGTTTTATCCTATCCCCGTCAATACTGGGTTCTAAATGCGTAGGAACAGGCAAAAAGAAAAGACGCCGGACGCAAGCGGCCACATGGCCGCCGCGCCCGGCGTCTGCTGTTATTTATTCGTTCTCGTCTGTGAAATAGAATTTCTGGCTGTCATAGTCAGAATCCGTCATACGTTTCAGCTTGGAAAGGGTCTGCTGGGCCAGCGTCCACATATCCCCGTCCATACCCGGCATGGCTGCGGTGATCTTGCCTATCGTCCTGCGTCGGTCTGCGTTGTGGTACATACAGATCAAATTTTCTTCTTCCACGGTAAAGTGCATCATTCCTCATACCTCCAATTCATTTTTCTTGGTTCTGGCCGCCGCCTTTTTCGGGCTGGTGGCCTGTTTGCTGTCGGCAAGCTGCTTGCGGATAGATGGCCGGGGCTTGCGAATACTCACATCACGGCGCTCATCTTTGTTAATCATGGCATATACCCCGTAGCGGACATATGAAAACAATGTTGAATCGAATGTTTTCTAAATTCCAAACTTGCAGGAACCGTATTTGGCGGAGGTGCAGATGCTGTTGGCGCAATACAGGGCAATCCGGCATTAAAAGAGGCTTATGAGATGGGAAAAAAGTTTAAGGGGATGTATATGCAGAAGTGCGGCTTGAGGGACGGATCACTGGTCCCGGTAACTGCATTGCTTGCGCAGGGATTAACGGATTCTTCTTTAAAATATCATCTTCAAAATGCAAAAAATCATGGTGTGACACAAAAAGAGATTGCGGCAGTGATCACACATGCCGCATTCTATGCAGGTTGGCCAAAAGCATGGGCTGTTTTCAATCTTGCAAAGGAAGTGTGGGAAACAGGCGAAGGAGATTTGCCATACGAAGAGGAAGGGATGCGTGCGCATGCAAAAGAGATGGTATTTCCAATCGGTGTATCAAATGATGGCTTTGCACAGTATTTTTCCGGCAGAAGTTTTCTTGCACCGATTTCTACTTCTCAGGTTGGAATTTTCAATGTGACATTCGAACCTGGATGCAGAAATAACTGGCATATCCATCATGCAAAAAGTGGAGGTGGACAGATTCTGGTATGCGTTGCCGGAAGAGGATATTATCAAGAAGAAGGCAAAGAAGCTGTAGAAATGAAGCCAGGCGACTGCATCAATATTCCGGCAGAAGTAAAACACTGGCATGGCGCCGTACCAGATGAATGGTTTAGCCATCTTGCAATAGAGGTTCCGGGCGAAAATGGTTCTAATGAATGGCTTGAACCAGTAAGTGATGAAGAATATGGGAAATTATAATAGGAAGGTGAATGAAATGTTTGATAGAAATATTGTATTGAATAATGGAGTAAAAATTCCACAGCTTGGTCTTGGAACCTGGTTTATTGATGATGATAAGGTTGCTGACGCTGTAAAAGCAGCGGTAGAGATTGGATATAGACATATTGATACTGCACAGGCATATGGTAATGAGCGTGGCGTGGGCAAAGGTTAATCAGTGCGAAGACAGATATGTAGAGGGAAATCGAGCAGCATGGAAAGCTCTTGAGGATGTAACGGACGAATTGAAAGAATAGAATCAGATGGCGTGGATACAAGCTATGAACAACATTTACAATCGGGCGGAAGAGATTGTGATTCATGAGTTGGTTCTGTAATAAAAAGTAAAATAAGCAAGACTGGATGTTATTTATACATTATGTGAATTGGAACCGGTTCGGAAACGGGCTGGTTTCTTTATCGGCAAAATTGCCGCTAAAACTTATAACAAGGTTTTGCTTAAAAATGAGCAAAAAAGGAAAAGTATGCCTTGTAAAACAGATTTTTGATTTACAAGGATAGTTTGGTATTTAATTAAAGATAAATGATGCCGAAAACGGCAAAAACATAAGGCACAAGCAAAGATAAATGTTCGATAATTTGCCGATAATGTGATATACTATATAAAAGTGTAAATTTTGATTTGAATTATAACGGAGGAGAACAGATGCGATACCTTTCAGTTACTGAAATAGCAAAAAAGTGGAATGTTTCAGAGCGCAGCGTCAGAAATTATTGTGCACAGGGACGTGTACCAGGTGCATTTCTTACCGGTAAGACTTGGAATATTCCTGAAAATGCAGAAAAACCGGAGCGCTCAAACAAAAAGAAAGAGCAGCCAGTTACTTTGCTGGATATTCTGCAGGAGCAGAAAGCAAGTAAGTATTCTGGCGGCATTTACCATAAAACACAGATTGATTTAACATACAACTCCAATCATATTGAGGGCAGCCGTCTGACCTATGATCAGACCAGATACATCTTTGAAACCAACACCATAGGCGTAGAAAACGAAGTGCTGAATGTGGATGATGTGATTGAAACAGCAAATCACTTCCGTTGCATTGATATGATTATTGATAATGCAAAAGCGGCTTTAACAGAAAAGTTTATTAAAGAACTACATTTGATTCTGAAAAATGGAACCAGTGATTCCAGAAAAGATTGGTTTGTTGTTGGTGATTACAAGAAATTGCCGAACGAAGTTGGCGGAATGGAAACAGCACTTCCAGAAGAAGTTGCCGATAAAATGAAAGCTCTGTTGACTGAGTACAACGGAAAAGAAGAAAAGACTTTTGAGGATATTTTGGATTTTCATGTGAAGTTTGAACAGATCCATCCATTCCAGGACGGTAACGGTCGTGTAGGACGTCTGATTATGTTTAAAGAATGTTTGAAATACAATATTGTGCCGTTTATTATCGAAGATAATCTGAAAATGTTCTATTATCGTGGACTGAAAGAATGGAACAATGAAAAAGGTTATCTGACAGATACCTGTCTGACCGCACAGGATAAATATAAAGCATATTTGGATTATTTTAGAATTGTTTATTAAAAGCGATTTCTATAAGTCCTTTTCAAAGTGTCATCTCACACTTTGGTTTGAGGAAAATCATTAGATGAGAGGTACAGCAATGACTGGTGAAAAATTTACATTAATGCAGTATTCGGTTCACGCAATTCTTGGACTGATTGATGCAGAAGATTTTGTTATTCCTGAAATTCAGCGTCCATTTGTATGGAAGCGCAGTCAGGTTAGAGATTTAATAGATTCTTTATATAATGGCTATCCTACTGGCTACATTATTACTTGGAAGAATCCAGATGTAAAAACTAAAGATGGCGGTAAAGCGAATGGTAAAAAAGTGCTGATAGATGGTCAGCAACGAGTAACCGCTTTAATGGCCGCTATATCTGGGAGAGAAGTTCTGGATGATGATTTTAATAAGGAACGTATTAAAATTGCATTTAATCCTTTGGCAGAAGATGAAACAAAAAGATTTGCGGTACAAGATGCTTCTCATCTGAAAGATAAAAAATGATTTCCTGCTGTTTTCGCCAAATTCTGCGTTTTTTATTTCATATCCTTTAGCTTCCATAAATGCAAGAAATTCTGAGTAAGTGGAAACGATTCGGATTGTCTGGTTGATATCTTTTCGCAGCTGCGCTTTTTTACTGGATTCAGATTTATTTGCAGCCCATTCATTGTATTTCATTCCTTTTTTACCATCTGGCATAATTGTGGACAGGTTATGTTCCTGGCATAAAGTGTCGCTGAGATTTCGTATTTTCCAGTAATTCTTTTTACAGTCATGATAATGAGAAAAAGTGATATTATCTGCAGAACAGAAAATCAAATGGTTATGTACATGGCCTTTATCAGTGTGTCTTGTCAGAACATAGGAGTATTTTCCCTCCAGTAAGCGATCCGCAAGTTCTTTTCCAATCTGATGGGCTTCCTCATTGGAAACTTCATCAGGGGAAAATGCCTGAATCAGATGAAATGCCTTATTTGTATTGTGTGGATCTCTGCAATCATGTGTATGATCCAAAGTGTATTTAAAATCAAGAGCGGCTGTTTCGGGAGAGCAGGCAAAGGAAGAAATATATAGATTCTGGTCTGTTTTATCTGGATTACAGATAAAATGTCAATGGGGCGGTCGAATGTTGTTAATTGTTCTGCACTATTGTTTTACGGTACTTATCTCTTTTTTCTTCCGGAATTTCAAGCATATCCATTGTTTGTTCGATAGTCCAGTTCGTGTTTTTCATTAACTTTTTGATGTTTTCCAGTTCTTTAATTTCCATGCCATCGTCCATTAGCATCTGTCCCAGTCTGGTCATTCGCATTACCTCCCTGATCTCATCTAAATCTGACTTATCCAAAAACTTATCTGCCAGAGCATATAGTATAGCTCTTGTTTTTTCTGCTATAAGTTCATTACTCGGTTTCGTTAGATTTATTGCTGTTTTGAACATTTCTTTACGGCTCATATTCCCAGACATCAATGGAGAAAGAGAAAGAGCAACGTAATCATTTTCGGTGAATTTTTCGTTATTGCTCTGTTTTTGTATTAGTTTTTGGAATATGTCATCTGCATTTTTATCTTTTAGATAAATTGGCTGTATCCGATAATTGTATAATCCGCAGTCCAATTCGGATTTTACGTCAGTAATCCCACCGGAATAAATGACATATGTAATAACTTTCTTACCGGTCTGGTTGGAATAAACTGCATCATATGCATGGAATCTGCGGAGATCAACCTCTTTTTTATCTGTTGTTTGAAATTCAATATGTACATAAAATCCATGTATAAAGAGTGAATTGTCAGTTCTATCAATTCTGTAGGACCTATTTCTTCATATTAAAAATTAATCCCCAGTGCTTTCAGAATTGTATCACGAAAATAATTGAAACCCATTTTTATAACGGCATCTTCATGTTTCGTATTTGTCATGAGGCACCTCTATTATTCGTCCAGTATAGTCCTCATTGGTGTTCTGAAAATGTATTCACTCGTTCTTTTGTTTTTTGTCATTTGTAAGGATGTAGACTTTTCCTCCTTCTGTATGATTATTTTAACAGAACGAGTTTGGAATTGCCAGTACTGATTGTTGTGCGAAATCAGAAATCAATTTTGAAACTACCGTTACATGTTCATTTTAGATTGGTCATCCATATAACTTTCGACAGGGTTGCAAAGATTCGCAACAGAAGAATGCCAATGGGTGCATGACGCTTGTTTCGTAGCAAAAATACCAGCGGCATATTTGCTTTTGGGAGAAACGATTATGTGGTCCCATGTTGTCAGGTATTGTGATGGATTTCCGCTATAATTTTTTAAACGATAACGATAATATTAAAAGTGCACAAATAGTGACGATAATAATGGTGAAAAATGTCAATTATTATATTGGAGATTGACAAAAAGATAAATTCGTGGTAGATTAACAATAAAGAACCGGTCCCATAATGGAGAGTGAGAATGTTGAATATAAGGGAAATAGCTAAAATAGCTGGGGTTGGAAAATCTACCGTATCAAGAGTAATCAATCAAACTGGATATGTGAGTGATGAAACTAGAAAAAAAATAGAAGCGGTAATGCAAGAGTATGAATATTCGCCATCTGCCGTAGCAAGAAATTTATCAAAACAGCAAACGAATTCCATCGGAATTATTATTCCTCAGGCTAATAATCTATTCTTTGATGAGATATTAACAGGTGTAGAGAGCATTGCTGGTGAGAATGGATATACTATTAGTTTTAGTAATACTGCTAATGATCCTAAAAAGGAAAGAGATGCTATAAAGGCGTTCATTGAACAGAGAGTTAGTGGAATGATTCTTCAGCCGACTTTTTCTTATGAGGATTCAAATTATCAGGCGCAGTTAAGAAAACTCCTTATGCGACTGCATGCACCAGTAGTTGTTGTGGATCGACCGCTATCATATCCAATATGTGACGGAGTGTTTTTTGATGGATATCTAGCATCGTATCAAGCAACAGAAGCACTCATTAAAGGTGGTAATAAGACTATTGGAATTATTACCGGTAATTTAAATATGAAATTGGCGAAAGAACGATTTGACGGATATTTGCAAGCTATGCAAGATTATAGTATTCCAGTACATGAAGAATACATTTTGATGGGTGATTTTACACTGGAAAAAGCATATGATTTGGTAAAAACATGTATTCAAGAGGACAAACTTCCAGATGCGATGTTTACAACGAATAATTTTGCGACAATTGGTTTTATGAAGGCTATTATTGAAGAGAATATACAGATAGGTAAGGATATTAGGTGTGTATCTTTTGATTATTTGGATTTTGCTGATGTTCTCGGTTTGAATTTGAGTTATGTTGGAAGGCATGAAAATATGGGGGAATTGGCATGTAGAATGCTTATAGATAGGATAGCGAGTCCTAAACTTCCAAGGAGGACAGAGATTGTACAACCACATTTGGTATTAAAAGGTTCTGAATTGAAGAAATAATAGTAGGAGTTTGACTGTGGGACCGGTTACTTATTGCTGGGAATAAGGAGGTGAACAGGAATCTTATAATAAATGTGCAGGAGGCGTAGTACAGAATCATATACAATGAAATGAGGTGATGAAAAATCTATGAAACGATGAAATTTTTTTATTTATATGTGGGACCGGTTACTTATTAATAGGATACGGAGAAAAACATATTTTTTCGGTAGGTATATTGATTTTGAAAGTTGATGTATAAAAAATGACAGAGTATTGGGAAGGTGGGAAATTAATTTATGAAGTGGAATATTAAAAGATGGTTAGCTATTGGCCTTGTATCAGCTTTGACAGTATCAATGGTGGGATGTACTAAAGAAAGCAGTAACAGTAGTAGTGAAAGCGGTACTGACACGAGCAGTAATGACGCAAGCAGTAATGACACAAGTAATAATGAAAAAGTAGAATTGACAATTTGGCAACATGAGCCTACAGAACAAAGAGTTACGGCTTGGAACACAGTCATTGACAAATTTCAAAAAGAAAACCCCAATATTATTGTCAATATGGAGGTTGTATTATGGAGTGATGCTCAAGCCAAAATGATGAGTGCGATTCAGAGTTCAACTATGCCAGATATGAATGTGGTGTCTGACACAAGTTGGTCATCAGCATATCTTGCAGGAGGTATTGTAGAGGTTGACGATATTGTAGAGACTGTTGACAACGAACAGGATTTTATTGATTCTACATTGTTAAGTTATAAAATGGATGATCATTATTGGGCAGTTCCAATTGATAGTATTTGTTATTCTCTCTTGTATAGACCAAGTGCTTTGGAGGCAGCTGGTTATACTGAACCGCCAAAAACGTGGTCTGAGTTAAAAGAGTATGCAGAAAAAATGACAGTGGATACTGATGGTGATGGCAATATTGATCAGTATGGAATCGGTATCACTTGTTCAAGAGATGCTTTAGCGACGGATACTTTTGGAGCTTTTATGGCTTCAGCAAATACAGATATTTTTGATGAAGATGGAAAGATTGTGTTTGATAATGACAATACAGTGAAAGCATTAGATTTTTATAATGAATTGTACCAATATGCACCACAAGCAGCATCTGGATGGTCATGGGGAGAAATAGAATCCAATTGGGCAGCAGGAACATTTGCAATGATGCCATATCATTCACCAAATCTTGCAGCATTTTTTGAAAATGGAGATTTTGATATTGCCACAGCACCTTTCCCTAAACCTGATGATGCTGATGAGAGTTTCAAAACAAGCTTTAATCATGCTATAACGGTTACTAAAGGGGCGAAAGATAGGGAACATTATGAAGAATGCAAGAAATTTATAGAGTTTCTTGAAAGACCTGAGATTAGCTGGATTCTTACTGTTTGTCAGGAACCGGGATTTTATCTTCCGACTACAAAGGCAGGAGCCGATTTAATTGAGTCAGGATATTTCGATGAGGAGAATTTTCCACTTAAAGAAAACTTTGATGCAAAAGAAGGATCTAAGAGTAGATCCATTGTGGATAATTTCTTAAAAGTAGCAATGGAATCTTCGAAGGAAGCTTATGCACTAGGTAATAAATATGGGGCCGTTAATATGAATATGGCAGAAATTTATAATTCGTATATCATATCAGATATGATTCAAAAGGTTCTTCTAAATCAAGAGAATGTAGAGGAAGCAGTAAAATGGGCAAGTGATAAAATGGAGACAATAGATTAACAATAGGTAGTGAAACAGGTATTCTCAAAATACGTTATTTGGGAATGCCTGTGAGAAGAAAGGAACTAAGAAGAAAGGGACAGGAAATTGGAACAAAAGAATCAAAAAATAGGTTATTTATTTTTGGCTCCTTTAACAATTATAGTAGCAGTTTTTTTACTATACCCATTTGTAAAGGGATTTATATTATCATTTTTTGAAACCAAATATGGTTTTGGAAGTATGAGTTTTTCCGGATTGAAGAATTTTATTTCAATTGTAAAGGAAGAAAAATTTGGCGTTGCAATTAAGAATTCGATGATTTGGGTTGTTTTTGGATTGATTTTAAATACTGTTTTTCCAATGGGCATTGCAATATTGATTAATCGAGATTTTGTGGGAAAAAAAGTATGTATGGGCGCTATGCTTATTTCGTGGATGACTCCAGTAGTGGGTTTTTCAATGATGTGGAAATGGTTGTTAGAACCTCAGTTAGGTATAGTCAATAAGATTTTGAAAAATGTGGGACTTATTGAAAACAGTATTAACTTTTTAGGGGACAGTAGATGGGCTTTAGGGATTTGCATATTTCTAAATTTTCTGCAATTCTTTCCATTTGGAGTGCTCTTGATGTCTTCGGCACTTAGTGTTATTCCGAAAGAACTATATGAAGCGATGAGAATTGATGGTGCATCTCCCAAAAAAATCTTGTCTAACCTGATTTTACCAATTGCAGGTCCAATGATTAGTTTCATGACTTTTTTGGGAATCGTGTGGACTTTTAGTAATTATTCATTAATATATATTCTTACCAAAGGGGGGCCAAATTATTCTACATATACAGTTCCAATCCTTATATATGAAAAGGCATTTTCAGAATTTCAGGTCGGACAGTCGATGGCGTTGGCAAGTATGGTAGGGACACTTCTCATTGCATTAGGAATCCTGTTTGGTAAAAGCTTTTTCAAAAAAGTGGAAGTCTAAAAGGAGGAGTTATGAAAAGAAAAAGTTGTAGGGTGCAGCCATTTCACAAGAAGAGTCATACGATATTATTTTATGCAAGTATGTTTTTGTTTACGTTGATACTTATTTTACCATTTATTTACGTTGTTGATGCCTCTTTCCAGAATGAGTGGGCTATAAAAATAGGAGCCGTAAAAGTGTTTCCTGCAGCTGTGACTTTGCAAAATTATAAAGATCTATTATTGGAATCAGTAGGCGTAACAGCTTTTCGGGAGAACCTTTTTAATAGCATAAAAATCAGTTTTGGGGTTACAACACTTTCCGTCGTTATAGGCGTATTGGGGGCATATGGATTATCAAGGTATGAATTTAAAGGCAAAGAAAAAATTGCAAAATTGATGCTTTTTATGTATGTATTTCCTACGATTCTGGCAATATATCCAATCTATGATGTATTGGCTAGCATGCATTTAATTGATACGCATTTTGGGGTAATACTTGTACATACAGCGTTGGTTGCACCATTTTGCACATGGTTGATGAGATCTTTTTTTGATGCAATTCCAAGGGAAATAGAAGAAGCAGCCAGAGTAGACGGCGCAAATAAATTTCAGATTATTGTTAAAATCATTATTCCACTAGCGGCACCAGGAATTTTGGCGGCAGGCATGTACGCATTCATTTATTCATGGGGTGAATATATGTTTTCATCAATTCTAATTACTAGCGGATCCAAAAAAACGATTCCGTTGGCACTTCAGGCATATATGTCACATACAGATCAGAAGTGGGGAAGGCTATTAGCTGGTTGTTCATTAAATTTTGTGCCACTTTTGATACTATTTGTGCCGTTGATGAAATCATTTTTAAAAGGCTTCATGGAAGGTGGAGTAAAACAATAACAGCAGTCAGAAAGGATGAGAAAAAGATGAGAAAATTAAAAGTTGGTGTAATTGGCTGTGGTCAAGTTGCACAGATTGTTTGGCTACCATATATTCACGAACTTGACGAGTATGATATTGTGGCAATTTCAGATATTTCACTAAAACTGTTGGATTATTATGGAAATCTTTATGGAGTAAAAAAGTGTTATAGAGATTGGCATGAATTAATAAATGACAAAGAGGTTGAAGCAGTAATTGTGTTGAACAGTAATCATACTGAAGTGTGTATAGAAGCGGCAAAAGCTGGAAAGCACATTTTGGTAGAAAAACCATTATGTGAGAATATAAGACAAGCTGAAGAAATTGAAAAAGCTGTAACCGAAAATAATGTGCTGCTCATGGTTGGGGAGATGAAACGATATGATTCAGGATATAAATACGCACGAAATTTAATACAAAATATGAAAGGGTTGCGTATGATTCGGTCAAGAGATGTATGTGATGGCCTTGCTGCTTCGCAACCAGAAATATATGAATCCAGGAGAAGGACAGACGTAGAACAGAGCGTGAAGGAAAAAATTAATCAGAATTTCAATCAAGGCCTGAAAGAGGTTACGGGAGAATTATCGGAGAATCTATATTTTAGATTATTGCTTGCAGGAGTACATGACATTGATATTTTGAGGGCTGCGTTTGGAGAACCAGAAAAAGTAAGCTATTCGGATATTTGGGATGATGGAAATATGTTGATGGCAGAATTGGATTATGGTAATCATGTAAAAGCAATTTTTGAAGTAGGTTACACTAACCAAAAATGGTTTGACGAGGAGTTGACAGCATATGGGTTAGATCAGACAATTACAGTGAAGTTTCCGCATCCATATATTAGAAATTGTCCGACAATTATTAAGATTATTGAGAATAAAGATGGAAGAATTGAAGAAAGAGAAGTTTCAGTAGCTTTCGACGAAGCATTTCGCAATGAACTTCTTCATTTCTATCAATGCGTGATTGAAAATAAACAACCAGAAACGAATATTGAAGAAGGAAAAAAAGATATTCGGCTATTGAATGATATTTTTCAATGTTATGCAAGGAGGATAAACAAATGTTAGTTATTGATTCACATGCACATCCACCCAGAAAAGGAGTTCCTGGAATTGACAATAGACCAAGAACAATTCCAAAAAGTTTAGAGCAGATAGATAAAATATTTATAGAAGATGTAAATGAAATTATAGAAGATATGGATAGACATCAAGTCGATGCAAAAGTAATGATTGCAATGCCGCCAGATATAGAAAAAGACTTCCACTATGGAGAATATATCCCAGAATATGGTATTACAACTATGACATCACATGAGTGGATCAGCAGAGCAATTGCACTTTATCCCAATCGATTTTTGGCTTGTGCATGCTTAAATCCACTTGAAGAGAATTCCAGGGAAGAATTAGAAGATTTAGTTGTAAATAAAGGATTTAGAGAGGTCAAAATACATCAGGCACACTACAGATTTGAGGTGAATGACAAACGAGTTTATCCATTTTATGAAAAATGCATTGAGCTGGATATTCCGGTAGCATTTCATACGGGTTTTTCTCCGGTACAGTTAATTGATAGATACATTCCGGCAATGCCTCATAATATTGATGAACTGGCATATGAT
This sequence comes from Ruminococcus sp. RTP21484sp1_RTP21281st1_A8_RTP21281_210402, assembly GCF_040914025.1. Classification (NCBI taxonomy): domain Bacteria; kingdom Bacillati; phylum Bacillota; class Clostridia; order Eubacteriales; family Oscillospiraceae; genus Ruminococcus; species Ruminococcus sp. RTP21484sp1_RTP21281st1_A8_RTP21281_210402. The sequence goes on along the minus strand of NZ_JBCPGE010000064.1, from coordinate 889 downwards.
TTTCCAAATTTAAAAATCAACATGTGCCATGGTGGAGGTAACTGGTATCAGGATGGAATTATGATTGCTCTGCGTAATGCAAATATTATGATAGACATCGCAGGAATCACCGATTTATGTGAGAAAATGGTTTACCCAAGAGTTGATGCAAAAGATCTCATACGAAGGTTTGTGGAAATATTGGGAGCAGACAGAATTTTATTTGGAACGGATAATATGGATGATGAGATAAATTATAAATTCATGCAGGAAATTGGATTGGCGGATGCTGATTTGGAAAAAATCATGGGATTGAATGTAAAGAGGTACCTGAGATTGTGGGAATAATATATTTTTTTGATGATTGGAAAATATTAAGAAGGACAAGAATGAATCGTAAAATGGGAACGCCTGTACTGTGTAAAGAATCTATTTTAGAAGATGTAAAAACAGAAGGCGTATGGAATTATCCAACCGTTTGGAAAGACATAACTACAGGAAAATGGGTAGCAATATACGGAGGATGTGCACCATTTTCTTACGATGAAAGAGCTGGATTCTGCATAAAAACAGTAGAACTTTATAGGGCGACTAGTGAGGATGGTATACATTGGAAAAGTGATTGCGAGAATCCTGTGTTTTCAAGGGAAATAGATTTAGGAATGGATGAATCAGGTTTATCAAGAATTGATGGCGGTCCAGTGTTTTATGATGAAAAAGAAAGAAACGAACATAAGAGGTTGAAGCTATTATACCGTTTTTTTGATACCAATGGAGTTCCAGAGGAACGAATAGCTTATTCATCGAATGGAAAGACGTGGAAAACAGAAAAACTAGCATGTGGAAATGAAAAATTGTTTCATTCTCCATCCTCTATTTTTTACAACGAAAAAGAAGGAAAGTATTATAT
>NZ_JBCPGE010000063.1:0-23263 GCF_040914025.1 Ruminococcus sp. RTP21484sp1_RTP21281st1_A8_RTP21281_210402 | reverse complement strand
GGCAAGAGGGCTGTTTCCAGAGGCAGTTACCGGAAAGGATGTGGTGTCATGCTTGACGAATCCCAGTTAGATGAATTTCTGGATGAATTCTTTGGGGAAGAAAAACCAGCTTCGGATGCCGCCCGTTTAAAGAATTCGGGAAAACAAAATCCTTTCCATCGAAAAGAAGTTCCTTCTGAAGAACTGGAAGAATATACCCTTCCGTCCGACGGAATGATTATCCGCCAGATGGAGCGCCAGGGAAAGGTAAGCCGCCGCACCTGGTTTGCATTTGCGGTCATGCTGATCGTGGTACCAATCCTTCTATTCTTCTCGGTGAAGATATGGGGAGGGCGAAAATACCTGCTCTGCAGCCTGATCGTGGTAATGGCAGCCATGCTTCCCTTTTTTATGATGTTTGAGGGCAGGAAGCCAAAGGCAAGGGAGATCATGGTGATCTCCGTATTATCTACCATTGGCGTAGCAGGACGCGCCGCCTTTTTCATGGTGCCAAGCTTCAAGCCTGTGGCTGCTATCGTGATCCTAACCGGGATTTCCTTTGGCGGGGAGGCTGGATTTTTAGTTGGCAGTCTTACCATGCTGATCTCCAACATGTTTATGGGGCAGGGTCCCTGGACACCCTGGCAGATGTTTGCCTTTGGTATGATCGGATTTCTGGCAGGGATCCTGTACCAGAAGGGGATTTTAAAAGCCAGGAAGTTCGATCTTTGTATCTATGGATTTTTAAGTGTCTTTTTAATTTATGGCGGCATTATGAATCCTGCCAGCATCCTGATGTCCTACGGGTACATTACAAAAAGCAGCCTGATCGCCTACTACATTTCAGGCGCCCCCGTGGATCTGGTACATGCAGCTTCCACCGTGATTTTCCTCTGGCTGCTTAGCCGCCCGCTTCTGGAAAAGCTGGAGCGGATCAAGGTAAAATATGGGCTGATACAAGAATCAGAGAAACGATGATAGAAAATAGATGTAAGTGGAATTTGATTTTTAAAAGAAGGAGAAACGAAAAATGTTAAATCCTAAAAAGAAAAGGACTGGATGCTATCTTGCCGGAATCCTGGCGGCGGCAGCTGCCAGCAGCCTGTTATCCGGCTGCGGTGGCGGTACCCCATCTTTAGAAGAAGCATTAAAGAAAACTGCTTCCTATGAACAGACAAGTATTCCCTCCCCGGCTTCTGATTCCCTCGGCGGTGAGTGGACGGTGATTGCACTGGCACGCTCCGGGGAAGAGGCAGAGGACGGCTATTACGAAAAATACAGGGCAAACTTAGAAAAGCGTGTCAAGGAGCAGGAAGGGGTATTAAGTGAAAACCGCTATACCGAGTATGCAAGGGCTGTTCTGGCTTGTAAGGCCATCGGGATCGATCCTTCCGATATTGGAGGGTATGACCTTGGAAAGCCCCTGGAAGATTTTGAGGCTGTAACCGCACAGGGGTTAAATGGAGCCGTGTATGCCCTTCTTGCCTTAAATGCGGACCGCTTGGAGATAGACGGGGAACTGGAGCAAAAGTATCTGACCTACATCGTGGAACAGGAAAAGCCATCCGGTGGATTTTCCTTAGATGACAGCTCTGATACCGCAGATGTGGATCTGACTGCCATGACCTTACAGTGCTTAGAGCCCTATGCAACAGAGGAAGAAATCAGTGCCATCATTGACAGAGGCGTGGAATTTTTAGCGGACGCGCAGGCAGAGGATGGCGGCTATGAGGCGTATGGGGATAAAAGCTCTGAGTCCGTTTCCCAGGTAATCCTTGCGCTTAGCACGTATGGGATTGACTGCAATAAAGATGAACGTTTCCAGAAAAAGGAAAAAGGGCTTTACGACAACCTGATGGAGTATTATAAAAAAGATGGAAGCTTTTCCCACATATTAGATGGGGACAGCGATCCCATGGCTACCGACCAGGCGTTTTGTGCAATGGCGGCATATAGCCGGTTTTTAAATGGCAAAACCAGTTTTTATGATATGAGCGATACCAATTGACACATAAGAAAAAGAATCTGGATCAGCCAGTGAAAAGGGCAGGAGGAAAGAAATGGCAGATAAGATCACACAGCTTCAGAGGGAGCTTGGAACCATTATAAAAGGAAAAAAAGAAGTTACGGATAAAATCATCATGGCAGTGCTGGCAAGAGGACATGTGCTTTTGGAAGACGTTCCTGGTGTTGGAAAGACAACCACAGCTTTGGCACTTTGCCGTCTTATGGGAATGGATTTTAACCGGATCCAGTTTACGCCGGATGTAGTTCCTTCCGATGTAACCGGATTTACCATGTACGAAAAACAGACGGGCAGATTCATCTACCGCCCAGGCGCGGTGATGTGCAACATGCTTCTGGCGGACGAGATCAACCGTACCTCCAGCAAAACCCAGGCAGCCCTTCTGGAAGTCATGGAAGAGGGAAAGGTAACGGTAGATAACGAGACACATCCGGTTCCGCAGCCCTTTGTAGTCATTGCTACAGAGAACCCTACCGGCTCTTCCGGAACCCAGATGCTGCCGGAATCCCAGTTAGACCGATTTATGATAAGTCTTTCCATGGGCTACCCGGATCACGAAAACCTGGTAGAGCTGCTTCGGGATCGGCAGACAAAAAATCCGTTGGAGAACGCGAAAGCAGTTATTACCAAAGAAGAAGTTGTTATGCTTCAGGATCAGGTACAAAAAGTATATATGGCAGATTCCATCCTGAACTATGTTGCAACCCTTGCAGAGGCAACCAGAAACCATCCGATGATCACACTTGGTCTTAGCCCCCGTGGAACCCTGGCGCTATGCCGTATGACAAAGGCGGCAGCCTTCATGGAAGAACGGGATTATGTGATTCCGGAAGATGTAAAAAGAGTATTCACAGATGTAACCGCACACCGCATGATCCTGGATTCCAGGGCGAGATACCAGGAGCAGAGTGCGAAGGACATTCTGGAAGAAATTTTAAAAGATACACCGGCACCGAAGGTAGAGGGAGAATGAAAAACAGGATTTTACTACTTATATGGTTCATATTGCTTGCCCTGGCTGCGGTTTTTACCGGAGTCTGGGTATATGCCGTCCTTTTGCTTTTGTCCGCCCTTGCGGTAGTGGCGTTTTTGCTGCTTGGTTTCTTTTGCGGAAAAAAGATCACTATGAAGCTAAAGCTCCCCAAAGCTGCGGAACAGGATGGGATCTGGAAAGGAAAGCTTCAGATTGCAAATGAGTCTGTCCTTCCGGTATTTCTTGGAAAAGGCAGCCTGCATCTGGAAAATCATTTTACTGGGGAGCAGATGGAGCTTCCGTTTTCGTTTTCCCTTAAAGGAAGAGGGAAAAAAGCCATTGACTTCCAGGGAAAAAGCCAGTGGTGCGGTTGTATTTACGCCACCTTACACACCTGGCGCTCCTATGATTTCTTTGGTCTGGCAGGGCAAAAGAGGAAGGCGGGGCTGTCCGCTTGTACGGTGGTGATGCCCTGTGAGCAAAAGGAAGATTTTCAGTTTCTCACAAAAGAGGGCTTTGACATGGAGAGCTTCCGCTATTCGGGAGCCCGTCCTGGGGATGATCCGGGGGAGACCTTTGATATCCGGGAATACCAGGAGGGGGACAGCATTCGTCAGATCCACTGGAAGTTGACCGGCAAGTTAGATAAAATGATGATCCGCCAGAGAAGTTTCCCGGTGGATGATACGGTCCTGATCCTGGCAGAGCCCTATTTAAAGGAAAAAGCTCCAGCCGTAGCACAGACGCTTGGTGAAGTGTTTGCCGCAGTTTTAAATAGTTTTATGGAACAGGGCATTTCCTGTCAGGCAGGCGTGTTTGACCACAGCACCGGACATTTTTACATTGAAAAAATACGCACCCGCGAGGATTATGAAACTATTCTCTATTTATTCCTCCGCCACGGAGGGGAGGGGGAAAAGCCCTGCACCATCACAGAATATCTTCACACTCCGGGACAACAAAGATTTGCAAATTATATTTATATTACGGGCGCACCAGAGGAAGAAGACCTTAGAAGGCTTCGAACCCGGGGCGAGGTAACCGTTGTAAGCTGTGGAACCACAGCAGATAAAGGAGAAACCATCACATGGAAGTATGGATCACAAGACAAGAAGAAAAACATAGAAGATACCTGCCCGGTATCCTGCTGGAAAGTTTCCTGATTTTTCTGGTAAATGGCGTTGGTACCTTTGCGCTTTTGCATACCCTGATTCCGTCTGTGAATGGGATTCCTTTTTTGGTGAGCGTCACTGTGACCGCCCTTCTCTGTGCCGTTCTTTTCAGGCTTCGGGAACATTTGGTTGCTGCGGTTTTCTCGTTAAGTGCAGCTGCCGGGATCTGCCTGTTTGCGTTCTCTGGCATGCTTTTAAACGGATTTCTTTCACTCTGGAACCAACTTGCAGAAGTTCTTGGGAAAAAAGCAGGGATCTACCTTACCATCTACCAGCTGAAGGATTCTGGAAAAGCAAATGGGGAGCTGGCAGTTCTTATTTTCCTTGGCATTGCCTGTGGGCTGTTTGGCTTCTTAATCCTGAAGCTTCGGTGGTATGTGCTGCTCCTTCTTTTTGCGGCAGTCCTTCCGGTGGTTCTGGTAAAAACAGAACTGCTTCCAGATACCAGGCTTTGTCTTGGCTTTTACGCTGGAACCCTGTTAGAATTAAACTACATGACGAAAAATAAAGGGGGAAACTTAGGTAACGCTGTCGACGTGTCCGCATTTTTTGCCGGGGCATTTGGTCTTCTTCTGGTCTCCGTTTTCGGGGGTGTGTTTCTTCAAAGCCTGGTGCCAAAGAATGAGTACCAGGACTCCCAGCTTGTGGCAAATGCCAAAGAAGAGGCATTAAGTAGACTTTCCAGGCTCCGCTACAAAGGGCAGGGGGCAAATTCCCTTCCAGATGGAAAGTTAAAGCAGACCGGAGCCTGGAGTGCGTCATCGGATACGGCACTTGAAATTACCATGGAGCATCCGGCTTCTTTGTATCTGCGTGGCTTTGTGGGAAGCGTTTATGACGGCTCTTCCTGGACGGAGATTTCCACGGAAGAGGCCTATGAAGAAAAAGACTTGTATTACTGGCTTCACCAGGAGGGCTTTTATGGAGAAACCCAGCTTCTAAATGCAAGAAATCTGATCCAGGACGATTCCCTCTCCAGTGAAAAAGGAATCATTTCGATAAATAATAAAACGGCAAGCAGTAAATACCTTTATACCCCGTATGAGCTCTCAGGTCTGCCAGACGGCTACACAGGCGAAAACGCCCAGGCGGACAGCACCCTGTACGCCAGAGGAATGTTTGGAGAAAGAACCTACCGCATTTCCTCCCTTGGAAATCTGGTAAGTGATTTTACCACCCTTGGGGCAAAGGTCTATCAGACATTGACCGCTGGAAATAATGCAGGGGATGGCGGCGCGGATGCCGTCAGTTCCTACCGAAGCCAGGAGAGTTATTACAATACCTTTGTTTATCAGGAAGATACCGCTCTTCCAGCGTCCTTAAAAACCCTGTTTCAAAAGGAACTTGGAGACGGCGGAAACCGTGACGAGGGACATACCGATTACTATACGGCCATCACCAGGATCCGTTCCTATCTGGAAAAGAACATGACCTACAGCTCCCAGACCGATGTATTTTCAGAAGACGGGGATTTTATAGAGAATTTTTTAACCACCTCCAAGATCGGACACAGTGTTCATTTTGCGACAGCAGCGGCTCTGATGTTCCGCTACTATGGCATTCCGGCACGTTATGTAGAAGGGTACTTAATTACCCCACAGGATATAGAAGGAAAACAGGCTGGGGACACCATTGAAATCCCAGGCACCAACGGACATGCCTGGACGGAGATCTATGTGGACGGGCTTGGCTGGATCCCTCTTGAAATGACACCTTCCTATTACGGTGTCATGGAGGAAGCCAACTTAAAAACCGGTCTAGAAGCCAAGGGAAAACTGGCAGCTTCGATCCCGGAGACGGAATCACAGCCTTCAGTAGAAGAGAACATCCGTACCAATTTCAGCTTGAAGCTGGCATTGTTTGGAATCGAAAAATTCCTCCTTCTGTTTTTGATCGTATTTGATACGTTTATGTTTCTGTTTATCCTGACGGTGATATTCTTAAGAGCGTTTACGAACCGAAAGAGAAGAAAGTGCTTTGCCTCCCAGGACACCAAACTGGCAGTCCGGGCGATGGCTGGTTATGCCAGAGCGTTATACGAGCATGGCACACAGTATTCAGATGAGACCACATTACTCTATGAAAGAGTAAGAAAGATTGGACAAAAGGCAGCGTTTAGCCCCCATCCGGTATCGGCCTCCGAACGCCATGATACGGCAAGCTGTATCCGGCATTTAAAAAAGGAATTAAAAGCATCTGCAAGCTGGTATGACAGATGGATCATGAAATACATTGAAAGACTTTATTGACAGGAAAGGAGGCTGTTTATGAAAGAAAAAAAGAAAAGAAAAATACTGGCAGCACTCATTCCTGTGGCAGTACTTTTTCTGGCTGTTGTCGTTTTTGCACAGGGCGTATTAAAAAGTGAGCCCGAGGCAGTACCAAACCCGGTGCAGGGAATCAGTGCAGACAGCTCCTTAAAAGGGTATCTGGGAACCGGTTTTGCCTATGCAGGATCTAAGACAGATGGAAACGGCGAGGAAGCGGAAGAGCAACAGGAACAGGCACAGCTTCTTCCGGAAGAGACACCGACTCCTACGATCACACCGGAGCCGACAAAGGAACCTGCGGCGCAGACGGTGACACCAACTCCTAAGCCGGAGGAGAGCGTAACGCCCACACCCCAGGCGACGGTGACGGAAGCGCCGCCAGAAAATAATAACAATACAAACCAAAATCAGGAAAATGAGAGTAACACGATTGAATATGATAACCAGGATGATCCCGACAATTCTGAGCAGCCATCGGAATCACCAGATACCGATGATAACCGGAACCAGGACGGAGCACAGACTCCGAACGAGGATCTGCCACCTGTTACCCCGGCACCGGAAGAGCCGCAGATCACTGCGACACCTGCCCCTACGGAAAGTCCAGAGGAACCGGTAGAAGATAATTACCCGAAGATTGCCACAGACCTTACCGATGGGGAGACGGTCAATGCTTCTTACCGTACCTTTTACATCCAGGCAACCGACCATTATGGAAACAGTCTGGGCGCAGCTGCCCTTACGGTAACCGGAAATGGGGAACGGCTTTCCTGCCAGGGAGAACCGGCTGCTGGAATCCTGGCATATCGCCTGGAACTGGCAGAAGGTGCCAACACCATAGAAATCAAGGCGACAGACGAAGAAGGCTATGCCACTACCTTACCTCCTTTTACCCTGTATAAAGGAGAAGACGCAGGTCCACAGGTGGCAGGTTCTATCACCATCAGCATTGAAGCGGGTACGGTAGGGCTTGGAACCATCCTTCCGGCAACCTCTATTGAATATTACCAGGGAGAACAGTTATCCTCTGTGCTGCTGCGGCTTTTGCAGAACACAGGCTTTGACTGGAGAAACAATGGGGATGCCACCAGCGGCTTTTACTTAAAAGCAATCGGAAGGGGCGGCATTTCCGCAAATGCGGCTATTCCGGATGACCTGATGGCGCATTTGCAGGAAGTAAACTGTCAGTTATCCGATCACGATTCCAACTGGCTTGGAGAGTTTGATTTTACCATGGACTCTGGCTGGCTGTATTCTGTGAACGGTGAATACATGAGTGTTGGAATGTCTTCCTATTTCCCAGCGGACGGGGATGAGGTAAGGCTTCGATTTTCTCTTTATTCCGGTGCCGACGTAGGCGGCGGGGTAAACGGCGAGACATGGGGGGACTGGTAAATGAAAAAAAGATTAGTAATGGGAACCTTAACGGCAGCTCTGATTGCCGGAAGTGTTCCTTATGAGATATATGCACAGCAAGAAGAAGTGATGATACAAAGCGAAGAAGGAGGACCTGAAGAGCCTTCGGAACCGGAACAGCCGGAGCCTGCTCCAAGTGAGGAACCACAGCCGACCATGGAGCCAGAGCCCACTGTGGCACCACAGCCGACCGTGGAGCCAGAGCCTACACAGGCACCAGCTCCAACTGAGACTCCACAAGAGCCGACTGCAACACCGGTTCCGGAGCCAACTACGGCACCAACAGAAACTCCGGCTCCAACCGAGACTCCACAGCCGACTGCGACTCCAACCCCGGCTTTGGTGAGCGTGGGACTTCAAATTGAGCCGGGAGATGCCAGTGTGGTGATCCTGGATGCAGAGGGAAACCCGGTTTCCGCAGAAGAAAATGGACGGTATTCTCTTTTACAGGGACAGGCGTATGAACTTTATGTCCGTAAAGAAGGGTACCAGGAATTCTACCAGAAGATCACGGCAGATCCTGCGGTGACGGAATATACTATCACCCTTCTCAGCAGCAACACCGCTTTAAAGGGACTGTATGTTTCCAGTTCCGACAAGTACGGAAAAGGGATCTTAAAATTAAGCCCGGATCTGGCTCCAGATAAGGAAAAATTTGAGGCTTCCTACGATGGCGAACGGCAGAGCCTGAACATCTGGCCAGAAGTAGAGGATGAAAAAGCTTCTGTTAAGGTTTATGCCATCAGCGGTATCAAGGCAGGAACTGTAGAAAAAGATGAGACCATCACGGGAACGAAAGACAACAAAGACCGCCCCTACTGGAAGATTTTTTTTGCCGATCAGGAAAAAGAGGCGAAGGTCCGCCTGGAGGTAAAAGCAGAGGACGGGACAACCAGAGACTATTATATTACCCTGAAACTTACCGATACCACAGCTCCGGTACTAAAAAAAATCAGTGCCAGCCGTATCTCCACGGATACTGCTTCTGCTGTCTATAAGACCTCTGAAAAAGGAACCTGTTATTACCAGGTGATTGAGGCAGGTGCAAAGATACCCTCCCTGGATACAGGCGGGGAAGGAACAGAGGTATTAGCCGGAACCAATACCATTACCCTGACTGGATTATCCTCCGGGGAAAAAGACCTGGTGATCGTGGTAAAGGATGCAGCGGGAAATGTAAGTGATTCTTTAGTCATGGGGATCCCGGATATAAAAACAGCCGGTACCCCTGGAAACCTGGTACATGGCTCCGACCATGGCGGAAATAAGTCCCAGGCCACTATCCCAGGACAAAACGGCGAGGGTTCCTTATCCAATTTAAAACAGGTGGAGGGAAGCAAAGCTGGAGGCAAAGAGGGGGAGAAAACCACTGGGGAGATTAAGGCTTCCTTAAAGCTCCAGGGGGAGAAACAGACTTCTTTGTTTGGAAATATGAAGACAGCTGACACCAAAAAAAATGAGTCCCCGAAGTGGACAGACCGGACAGGGAAGAAATATGCAAAGGATTTAAAGCCTGGCTATACCATAGCAGGGGAGAAGGTGATGGAAAAAGCCACTCCCTCCCCGGTGGTAGAAGAAAAAAGTGAGGCGTCAGATGGTTTTACAGAAGAAACGAAAACCACAGTTACAAATACAACTGGAAAGAACCAGGCTCAAGAGGAATCTTTTGCAGGAAGTGTGACAAGAGGAATCCAAAAAGCAAGTCTGACAACAAAATTTCTTCTGGTGATTGCGGTATTGGAAACTGGTTTTGCTCTCTTTTTTGTAACGGCAAAGAAAAGGTTTAAAAAAGAAAGCAAGAAAAAGCCCAAAATAACGGCGTAAGCAAAGAAAAGAAGGGAGAACTGAATGAAACCAACAATGAAAAAATGGCTGACCGGACTTTTGTCTGCGGCCCTGTTAGCTGGAAATCTTCCGGTGTATGCGTTAAACACCGCTTATGCCGCAGAAGAGGATGGATTTTTTACAGATGAGACGGATTCTTTTGAGGGTGGTTCCCAGGAATCCGAAGACACACAAAGTGAGGATTCTTTTGCAAGCGTTTCTGAATTTACCGGGTTTACCTCCGGGGAAGCAGAAGAAGATTTTTCAGGAGAAGAGGACTTTGAAGCCTCTGATTCCCAGGAGGGATTTGAAGGGGAGACAGATCCTATCATCATGCCAGAAACCGATGCGCAGGATGAGGGTGGCTACCTTCAGAACTTGACCTTATATACCAGCCAGAGCGGTGCTTCTACCGTAGGATTAAAGCGTATGTCTGATCTTGACGCAGAGTTTGGCGGCAAGGTTTATGTGGCAGAATATGGTTCCAACATGGATTCCGCATCCTTCTGGATCACAGCGGATCTGGCAGGGAATGCACCGGAGGGATCCGTCCTTCAGCTGGAAACCACGGGACTGGACGGAGAAAAACAGAATGCGGAAATGTCAAAAAGCGGATACACAGATGGTACCCGTTACAATATAGCTGCCTCCGTTTTTGCAGCCGGAGAAAATGGCTCCAAAAGAGCACTTTATACTATCACCGCAGGAACAGAAGGGGACAAGCAGGTTTACCAGATCCTGGTAGAACGCCGTCTTGACCTTTCCGATCTCAAGGCCTGCCTGCCGGATGACAAGGACCTGGCAAAAAATATCCTTCCGAAATTTGACACGACAGGAACTACAAGGGACTACGAGGCAACGGTAGCAGTTTCTACTGCTTCTTTACAGGTGGTTCCAAAAGCGTTTTCCGGCAACTGGTATCAGCTTGCCATTTCCAGTGAAAATGTAACCACAGGCGAAGTAAAAGAGGTTCCGTTTTCTTCTACAGATACGGCTGTGAGCGTTCCACTGGCAGACACCGGTGATACCAAAGTGACGCTCTCCATGTCAGAGGCAAACACCTATGCGGATCCTGCCCTGGCAGAGAAAACCTATACCTCCACCGGCACCTACACCATCCTGGTTCATAAAAGCACAAGTGACAAAGTAAGTTTCCAGGTAACCCCGGAGGATGCGGTCATCAGCGTATATGACAAGGATGGGGAGCGCCTTACCCCTTCCGCCGATTCCCTGATGGTTTATGAGAACATCCTTCAAGGAGAAGCCTATACGTGGAATATTTCTAAATATGGCTATATTTCCCAGCAGGGCAGTTTTACCGGCGGCGAGGTTTCCGACATTAGTGCAGAACTGGTAAAACAGGATGCTACGCAGCCGGAGATCACGGACAATGACTGGATCAATTTTCGAAACAGTGAAACAAATAACGGCATTACCGGAAGCAGCACCCCAACCAGTGCGGATTCCACCCTGTTAAAATGGACCAAAAGGATCGGAGTGGGCTGGGAGGCAGCCATCACACCACCACTGATCCTGGGCGGAGCAGTTTATGTAGCGTCTGGACAGTTTATCTATAAGCTGGATAAAAACACAGGGGAAATCCTTCAGACCAGCGAACAGCTCTCTGGAAATATGCAGTATGCCATGATCCCCCTTACCTATGCAGAGGGAATGCTCTTTGCACAGATCGGCGGCGGTCAGATCCAGGCGGTCAGTGCTACTTCCTTAAAGTCCTTATGGATCAGTGAGTCCCTGGGAGGTCAGACACTTTCCCCGATCACTTACAAGGATGGTTATATCTATACCGGAACCTGGAATTCTGAGACTACAGCAGGCTCTTATTTCTGTCTGTCTGTTACAGACGAGGATCCATCCACAGGAACGGAGATTAAACACTGCACTTGGAAATACAACCATAAGGGCGGCTTTTACTGGGCTGGTTCTTATGCCTCATCCGATTACCTGATATTTGGTTCCGACGACGGTTCTTCAGAAGGAACAGATACCAACTCCGCCATCCTGTATTCCGTAAACACACATACCGGATTGCTCATGGATAAGATGACAAGCCATGGAGATATTCGTTCTACTATCGTTTATAATAATGGTTATGTATATTTCACCACCAAAGGCGGGTATCTGTACCGCGTGCAGATGAATGCAGACGGCACCTTTGGAACTGCCTGCAGCTATAACCTTGGCGGCATGGTAACTGCTTCCCCGGTTGTATATAAGGGGAGGATCTATGTAGGTGTCTGCGGAAATGGCGAACAGTTTAGTTCCGATGGCGGTCATCATTTTGCAGTCTTAACTGAAACCGCTTCCGGGATCTCTCTGGCATATAACGTATCCATCCCAGGCTATCCCCAGGCAGCGCCTCTTTTGTCTACGGCCTACGAAAACCAGGATTATAATGGGGATGGACAGGCAGATGGAAGAGTCTATCTGTACTTTACCTACAATGCAAAACCAGGCGGTATTTATATGCTGTCCGATGAACCGGGACAGACCTCCGGAACAGCCGTAGAGCTTTTCCGCCCGGCAAGTGACCAGCAGGAATACTGCATCAGTACCATCTGTGCAGACCGTGAGGGCACCCTTTATTACAAAAACGATTCCAACTATCTGATGGCTCTGGAAACAAATGGAGCCTATCTGGACAGCGTGACAGTCACAGCAGATACTGGAAAAGTGACCTGGCCTTCTGCTTTCCGAAAAGATACCTTAAAATATAATTTAACGGTAGCAGAGAATACCGGCAAAGTGACCTTTGATTTTAAAGCACCGGAAGGCTGCACCATAACTGTAAATGGACAGGCGTATGCAGGAAGTTTTGTAGCGGATGTAAGCGGCGGCTCCACAGATGTGAAGGTAACTGTAAGCGGTATGGGAAAGAGCAGGGAATATACTTTCCATATTTCCCAGGATATTTCCACTCCGGTTCTTGCGAACATGGCACTTAGCACCAGCAATACCTACTCCAATACGGCAAACCGGATTTCGCTGTCCCCGGAATTTAGCAGTGTAACAACCAGCTACCGGGCAATCTATAAAGAGAGCCGGGAATTTTTAAATATCTTTGCAGAACCGGCAGACAGCAGCGCATCGGTTACCGCTGTGGGAGTCCGTGGCACCAGCAAGGTAACGGTTCTTGGAAAAGTAACCGGAAGTGGTGCAGCACACAGAATTGCCATGTATTTTGATAAAACAAATCCAGAGGCAGAAGCAGAGGTAAAGGTTACCGTTACCACCAAATCCGGAAAGACAACCGACTATACCATTGTGGTACAGCGTACCGATACCCCATCCCCGACACCGACTGTAACTCCGGTTCCGGCTACCCCGACACCCGTTCCGCCGACTCCGACACCGACGGAAGTTCCGGAGGTATTTGGTCCTTGGACAACCGTATCGGGAGCAACGGTATTTGCCCCCGAAACACAGAAACGCACCAGCAACAAGGGAAGAACGGAAACCCGCACTGTAGGAAGTAAACTTACCCCAACCATCAAAGTAAATGCCACCAGTATAAAGCTGAAGGTAAAACAGTCTACCACAAAGGTGAAGGTGAGCGGTCTTGCAAATGGAGATTCCGTAAAATCCTGGACAACCAGCAACAAAAAGATTGTAACAGTGACAAGCAAGGGTACTATAAAAGGACTGAAAGCTGGAAAAGCAAAAGTCACCATCACACTTGCAAGCGGCAAAAAACAGGTGGTCAACGTTACGGTACAAAAGAAGGCGGTGAAGACAACCAAGATCATAGGCATTGCTTCTAAGGCAACCCTGAAAAAGGGCAAGAAACTGACATTAAAGCCAGTCATCAGCCCGATCACCTCCCTGCAGAAGGTAACCTATACCACTTCCAATAAGAAGGTGGCAACTGTTACCGCAAAAGGTGTGATCACTGCAAAGAAAAAAGGAACTGCCACCATTACGGTAAAATCCGGTTCCAAATCGAAAAAAATTAAGATCACAGTAAAATAAAAAAGATAGAACAGGCAGCAAAGCCTTAAAGGGCTCCTGCCTGTTCTGCCATTTAAAAGAGGCAGGAGCAGCTTCGCAAAAAAAGTGAGGAAAAAAATGATATATATTAGCCATTTAGTTTTAGATGATGACATGAAGGCTTTGGTAAAAGAGTATGGAACTGGGATCGAGAGCATTGATTTTTCTATTTCGGATAACCTGGATCAGCTTTCGGATTCGATCAAAACGTACTGGGAGAAAATGAAAGAGATAGGAACCAGGGATCTGATCCTTCACGGTCCGTTTCTGGATGTGAACCCCTGTGCATATGACAGTATGGTGCGGGAAGCTACCATGACAAGATTCAACCAGTGCTATGAGGCGGGGCTTCACCTTGGCGCTAAGAAGATTGTCTTTCACTCTGGCATGAACCCGTATGTTTACTACAAAGAATATTGGGCGGAGCAGGTTGCCAAATTCTGGCAGGAATTTATGAAAAACAAAACAGAACTTGAAGTCGTGCTGGAAAATGTATTTGATGATGATTGGCGGCTTCTTTTGGATGTTTATGAGAGGGTGAACCAGCCAAACTTCAAGCTGTGCCTGGACATCGGACACGCGCACTGTTATTCTTCTTTGGATGTCAGGGAGTGGGCGAAAAATCTGGCTCCCTATGTAAGCCATGTTCATATCCACGACAACTGCGGCGACCGGGATTCCCATATCGGACTTGGAAGCGGAAACCTTCCCTGGGAGGAAGTGCTTGGCTATCTGCCGGAAACAAAAGAACGCACCTGGACCATTGAGTGCATGCAAAAAGAGGACATAAAAAGATGCCTTGACAGTCTGGCTGAAAAATAAGTTGTGGAACAGCACTATTTCTGATCTGTAATTTATAAAAAAGTACAATTTGATAAAGCTTTATATCGTCAGGAGAATATGGAAATTATGATGAGATGAGGGATAAGCCCCCGATAGTATGGATCTTTGGAACTATGCTGTCGGGGGCTTTTGCTCTACGGCTACTTATAAAACGCCAAGACACAGATTATAAACGGATCCTGTTTGTGTGCCAAATTAGGGCTGGAGGTTTTGAGAATAAAATAAATTATTTTTAGCAAGGATGCAACGGATACCGAAATTTTACGTGATATATAGTGAAAAAGGAATAACGAAACTTTGGAGGGAGGGCTCTAAAAATTTTTATTTACAACTTATAGGGAAAAATTTAAGAAAACGAGGTAAAAAGGATGAGTGGATTAAAAAAGTGGATGGCAATTATTATGACAAGTGTTACAATTATGGGAAATATGGCAGGGCAGGGTATCCCTGTAATGGGTGCGGAAAATGAAGCGCAGGAAGTAATTTCCAGTGGAAACATTTATGTGACAGAAACTGGTGCTAAGGAAAGAATTGTCAGAGTAAATGAAGATGGATCTTTTGTAACAGAACCGATTGAAGCGATTTCTTCCTATGCGACAAATGCGCCTTGTGAACATCCGGCGCGATATTTAGAAGCTGTTGGTAAAAAGACAGATTTTCGAACAGTTGGAACAGCTGGAATCTGTTACAAAGAACGGCTGATTATCTCAAACAAATGTAATAAATGCCATCGTAGGGGGATAAAAACTTACACTCCATGGACATATTGCAGTAAACATAGTTATCCGTTTTTGAAGAAGACCTGTAGTATTTGTGGATATAAAAAATAATCACGGTTAAGAGAAAGGAGCAGCATGATGAAACGAAAAAAGTTTTGGATTGGAGCGGCAGCGTGTATGCTGATTGGAACAGCTTCAGTGGCTGCCAGTTCTGGAGTTGAATTACATGAATTTTTCAATGCAAATGGAGAGAGGGTAATGTACCCGCTGGCCACATTTGACGAAGATCCGGATTTAAGCACCAGCGGACCACAGGATCAGGTATCAGTGGGGCAGATTATTGAAACAGAAGACGGAAAAGAAATAGTTACTGCGGTAGATGGTCAGGGAGCTTATATGACAGAAGTAATTGACCAGTAAGTGGAAATGCAGAAAAGGAATTAGGAACGAAATATATTTCATTTCCTTTTCTGCAAAAAAAATAAAAAAATTACATTTTTCATGCGACCAATTGAAATAAAATACGTGATATAAGGTGAAAAGGGAGAACAGCGCAGGATGGATGATGCACAGATCATTAATTTGTATTTTGCCAGAGATGAAAATGCAATTGTAGAGACCAAAAATAAATATCAAAATATGTGTTATATAGTTGCACACAATATTTTATACAGCAGGGAGGATTCTGAAGAGTGTGTAAATGATACATGGCTTTTTACCTGGAACAGCATTCCTCCAAGAAGACCATCTATTTTGTCTTCCTTTGTTTCAAAAATAACAAGAAATACAGCAATCGACCGTTATCGGAAAAGAAATGCGCAGAAACGGGTGGATTCACATATGGAAGATATTGCTGGGGAAGTGGAAAAAATTGGAAGTGCAATTTCTTCTGATATTGAAATTTATTTAAAAAAGAAAGAACTTGTAAAATTATTTGACCACTTTTTATCAACGCTTTCGGAACGTGACCGGGATATTTTTATTAGACGCTACTGGTATATGGATCCTGTAAAAGCGATAGCAGACCGACATGCCTGTGGGGAAAGTAAGATCAAGTCAGTTTTGGCTCGTAGCAGGAAAAAACTTTATGGTTTATTAAAGGAGGCTGGCTATGAGGGATAATAAAGGATGGGATTTTTTAACGGCATTTGAGGATATAGATGAGAAATACATTTATCAGGCGGCGAAACCGTGGAAAGAAAATAAAATCGTAAGAGTCAAGCGCTACATACGGGTTGCAGCAGCCTGTATCATATTAGTGGCTGCTATTGGTGGTGGACTTACACATCAGAATGAGGTAAAAGCAGCCTGGTATAAAATGACTTCTCTTATTGGCCGGATTTTGGGAATTGAGAAGGAAACAGATGAATATGTGAAAACAATTCAAAAGACAATCGAAAAAAATGGAATTGCGGTTTCGTTAGAGGAAGTTGCAGCGGATGCAAAAAGCCTTTGGATTGCATATTCTCTGACTGATGAAAATGGCGAAAATGACATTTCCATGAGCAGCATTCAGGTCGCAGTTGATGGCGAGTCATTAGCGTTAGAAAATCAATATTCGCTTGATAACAGTAGCGGATCAGAAAAAATAAATTCAAAATACTTTGTAGCGAAATTTAATCGAAGTAGAGCTAATCATTCCCAGAAATTTGAAATTCAAATAGGAACCTTCCAAAATCAAAATGAGCAGGTTGAAGAAAGAGATATATATAGTTTTTCATTTACAGCAGATCCAGAAGCACTGCAGGCAGACACAAAAGAAATTGACATTCAAGTGTCTATCCCAATTGAGAAGGATCAGACGTTTTTGATTTCAGAAATGAAATATAATATTTTCGGATGTACCATTTCTGGATCATATTCCGATATGACGGAGGACGACGAATTTTGGCTTCGCGGGAAGGACGATTTAGGAAATGAATATGTTTTTAATCTCACTTCCTATGATAAACCGAATCTAATTTTTGAATTACAGGATTTGGGAATTTTGGATCATGCAAAACAGTTAACGCTACAGCTCTATCACTATTCAGGAACTACAGGAAAAACGGTTTCCTATGAGCAGAAAGAATCTGAAGATACTTACATAGAAGAAATAGGAACGGTATATGATGAAGACCAGGCACCGGAAGACTTGGCGGTTCCAGTTGGAGATGGTATTACCGTCGATTTACAAAATTAAATCGGAAATGTAGTGGAAATGGGAAGGAGGGGAGAAAAGAATCCATTTCTCGATTTAAAAATAGGATAATTACAAAGGAGGCTCTTTATGAGAAAAAATGAAAAGTTTGTTGTGTGTATTATTAACCATGATTATTTCCCTTGGTAGTATGGTGACGGTAAAGGCAGATACTGAAATCAAGCCATATGAAAATAAGGAAAATGCTGTTTTACTGAAAAGGGAATACATTGATCTTGATGAAGATACGGTGATTGAAATTGAGTCTTATGAAGAAAAAATTCCGTCTCTTGCAAGAGCTGGATGGAAAACCACATCAGCCACAAAGACTTACCGGGTAAAAGATAAAAATACGAATACGGTGTTTGTAAAATATATTTTGAAGGCTACTTTTAGATATAATGGAAAAAAGGCAGAGTGCACAAATGCAACTCCTGACTGCAAGATTCTTGTACCTAATGTTTATAAGGTGATTACAAAAGATGCTTCAAAAGCAGGTGATGTTGCGCTTGGATATTTTTATTGCCAGCACATAAAAACAGGAAAAGGTGCTGGAGGAACATTTTCAATTAAGTGTGCCGCAAACGGATCAGTCACTATTAGTTGACGCAGGAGAAAATAAATTTTGTTTCGCTGTTATATAAAAATATAATGAAACATGTAACGGAGAGAAAGGTGGTTGTCGTTAGCCATCTTTTTTTCTTTTATGATAAGAATGCTTTATGCAACTTCGGAAAAACACGAAGGCTACATTGCAATTACCACGCCGGATTCCAAATATCCATTAAAAAGTATTTTAACATTTATCCGTGAAGTGGTTGAAACAGATGAGAAACTGAAATGTGATAAATACTGCCATCTTGGAGTAATGCTGGTGAATAAGAGAGAATTTGGAGATGACAGATATGGGTATGGAATGATTTGTGAGAATCCGTAAACTTGTATGATATATTTTTCTATCAGCAATTGTTGCAATGTCATAATTATGGTATGATAATCCCATCAAAGGAGGCGCCTTATATGCCACAGATTATTCCGATTAAAGACTTGAAAAACACAGCAGAGATATCCGAACTTTGCCATAGAAGTGAGGAACCAGTTTATATAACCAAGAATGGATATGGCGATATGGTGATTATGAGTATTGAAAATTATGAAAGAGCCATGAAGAAGCTAAGAATGTATCAGGCGCTGGAAACTTCCGAAAGGCAGATTAAAGAGGAAAGCGTAAAAGATGCCAGAGAATCGCTTAGCGCAATGAGGGGGAAATATGGTTTATAAACTAATTGTTACAGAGCGTGCGGAAGAACAATTAGATGAATGCCTATATTATCTTGTATATCGGCTGGGGAATAATATAGCGGCAGAACATTTGCTGACATGTATAGAAAAAGCATATGATCGCCTGGAAGAGAACCCATATCAATTTCCAGAATGTCGGGACGCATATCTAAAATCCTTAAAATACAGGTAAGTTATTCTTACGGATATGTCCTACTTGATGATTGTCAAAGTAGTTGATTTGGAGGTATATATTATTGGGATATTTCTTCAACTGGAGGATTACCGGAATAAATTATCATAAAGAAAACATGTTTCGTGAAAAAAACTGATTCGTATTGGAATATATAGCAAATTTTGGGAAGTGTTGAAGAGATAGCACTTCCCTTTTTGGTGGAACATCAGAGTAAGCGCGTTATGAATTTTTTCCAGAAACATGTAAACCGGATGGAATTGATGGAAAACTTATGAAGGCAACTACTCTGGTTTATATGGCGGTGAAAGAAGTAATATGATTCCGTCCGAAAAATTGCAAGAAAGTCTTGCGCCATTATTGGTAGATTGATATTCTAATAGTAAGAGAAACAAATTTTCATAAAATAGACAGAACCGGAGGGCTGTTATGCAGGATTATAAAAGGAAAGAATACAAGGTATTTGAATTATTTGATAAGAAATGGGCGCTTGTGACAGCTGGGAATATACAGCATTATAACTGTTGTACGGTAAGCTGGGGAAGCCTTGGGAATATCTGGGGGACAGCTGGGAACAGTAGGTCTACGGTAACCGTATATGTCCATCCAGCCCGTTACACAAGTGAGGTATTAAAAGAAAGTGATATTTTTACTGTCAGTTTTTATCCGGAAACCAGCCGTAAGGCATTGGGATATCTTGGATCACACTCCGGACGGGATGAAAATAAAATAGAAGCAGTAGGTTTTACACCTGTAAAAATGGGACAGGGTGTCACGTTTGAGGAAGCAGAGTGTACATTTCTTTGCAAGAAGCTGTATCAGCACCAGTTCTCACGGGAAGATTTAGCCCCGGAAATCCAGGAATATTATGCGGCAAAACCAGAAGTTTATCCAGATTTTAAAGGCGGCTGGCAGCCACACTATGTATTTGTGGGTGAAATTATTGGCGAGCGGAAAAAAGAATAGATAGATTCTAAAAAAGGATGTGTGAGCATGGAACAGATTTCAAAGGTGATTACGGTAGAAGAACATTTTATGTCAGAGAAAGTAAATGGGGAATACCAAAAGCTCTTAGAGAAAAAGAATCTTACTCTGGCGCAAAAGGCAAAGGCCAACTTCATTCAGCAGTTTGTCGCGAAAGGAGAAATTACAGAGGTTGGGGAGAAACGTCTGGAATTTATGGAAACACATGGAATTGACTGCCAGATTTTAAGCTATGGAAACAATTCTCCCTCGTATCTGGATCCGAAACAGGCGGTTGTTCTTTGTCAGATGGCAAATGAGGAATTGGCAGGGTATTGTAAACAGTATCCAGGAAATTTTTATGGGTTTGCTGTTTTGCCGGTAGGAGATACAGGTGCTGCCCTGACAGAACTGGAACGCGCCGTAAAAACACTTGGATTAAAGGGGATTATTTTTAATGGTGCTTATCAGGAATCTTATTTTGATGAGGACCGTTTTTTCCCAATTTTTGAAATGGCACAGGAGTTAAAAGTTCCAGTTATGCTTCATCCAGGGGAAGTGCCAACAGAGGTTGCGAAGACTTATTATCAGGGAAGCTGGCCTGTGGCAGTGGCAAATGTTTTTGCGGGACACGGCATTGGCTGGCACTATGATGCCTGGGTGCAGTATATGAGGATGATACTATCCGGAATCTTTGACCGTCTTCCGAATTTGCAGTTGATCTGCGGACACTGGGGAGAACTGCTACCTTATTATTTTAACCGGATGGATGATATGCTCCCGGCTGCGTTTACAGGACTATTACATAATATTTCCTATTATTTTAAAAATAATATGTATATAACTCCAAGCGGGATGTTTTACGAGGATGATTTTTTGTTTTGCCGGAACAAAGTGGGTGCAGAAAGGATCCTGTGGGCTACAGATTATCCATATTGTAAACCTGAAAATTCCAAAATGTATTTAGAAAAAATAAAGCTGCCATTTGAGGAAAAAGAAAAGATTGCTTATTTAAACGCCGAGAATCTGTTTGGAATATAAGGATGTATTGGCAAGTAACAAGAATTGACAACACATAAAAGAAATGTTATGAGGAAACAAACATGGTAAAAATTATTTCAGATAGTACCTGCGATCTTTCGCCAGAGTTATTAGCTCGGTATGAGATTGACATTCTTCCCCTTCATATTCTTTTGGGAGATCAGGAATTTGAAGATGGGAAAAATATTACTCCGGATCAGATTTATGCCTGGTCCGATGCAAATAAGACAACGCCCAAAACATCCGCTCCGGCCATGGCAGATGCCATAGAGCTTTTTCGCCCTTATGTTACGGCTGGAAGGGAAATTGTCTGCTTTTCTATTTCATCAAGTATGTCCACTTCTGGAAATGTGATGCGCCTTGCTGCCGAAGAACTGGGAGCTTCCGGGCAGATCACGGTGATTGATTCTGCAAATCTTTCTACAGGAATCGGGCTTCTTGTAGTGGAAGCTGCCATTATGGCAAAAAAGAACCGGACTGCTTCCGAAATCGTCTCTGAGATCGAAAAATTAAAGCCAAATGTGCGAGCAAGTTTTGTAGTGGATACACTTACTTATTTATATCGTGGAGGACGCTGTAATGCGGTAGCAGCCATGGCTGGAGGTGTTTTGAAGCTACATCCTAAAATTGTAGTGGAAGATGGGGCTATGAATGCTTCTAAAAAGTACCGGGGAAAAATTGCCTCTGTGATACTGTCCTATGTAAAAGATATGGAAAAGGATCTAAAAAATGCAAGACAGGAGCGCGTATTTATCACGCATTCAGGCTGTGACCGGGAAATCGTTGAGACTGTCCGGACTTATCTAAAAAATCTTGGCATCTTTGAGGAAATATTAGAAACCCGGGCAGGCGGCGTTGTATCAAGCCATTGTGGTCCGGGTACGCTTGGTGTTTTGTATATTTCCAAATAGAATGCGTGACACTATGAATTCCAGGGAAAATTGCAGTTAAAAAAATGGGAAAGTCAGAGAAAATGCAGGTATGTGTGGAAGATTCTATATAGATGAGGAAACCTATTTGGATATCCGGAACGTGGTATCAGAAGTGGATGCCTCTTTAAAGCGGATGCACGTAACAGGAGACATCCATCCAACGGAAACGGCTCCTGTGATTGTAAGTAACGATTTCAAAAATTTACAGCTTTGCAGCAAGGCCTGGGGATATCCTGGCTGGCAGAAAAAAGGCGTGATTTTCAATGCCCGTGTGGAATCGGTAATGGAAAAAAGAATGTTTCAAAATGGAATCCATTACCACCGGGCGGTGATTCCAGCTGCCGGATTCTATGAATGGAGCAGACAAAAAGAGAAAAATACATTTTACCGGAAAGATGGAAAGCCTCTTTATCTGGCTGGCTTTTATGATCGGTTTGATAAGGAAGACCGGTTTGTAATTTTGACTACCGTAGCAAACGCTTCCATGCGTCCGGTTCATGACCGGATGCCCCTTGTTCTGGAAAAAGACCAGATCAGATCCTGGCTATGGGAGGAAAAGCAGGCACAAGGAATGCTGCGTCAGATTCCTGTCCTTTTGGAACGGTATGTGCCTTATGAACAGCAGAACTTATTTGAATAGGAAAAGTGACAGAGGGCTGCTATGCTATGGAGAACCTGGCATAGCAGCCTTTTTCTATGTCGTCGCAGCTGTAAAAAGAAAGCCTTTGTCCGATATAGAGTGGGGTTCGTCCCGATATTTAGGACGAAAGGATTCCTGGGGAAGATTACCACTTTACATTTTTATTGAAAGTGTCTATAATAGACAAAAAAGAACAAATGTTCGAGAAAAGAGGCGAGAAGTGTGGCGCGTACAATACTGCACAGTGATGCCAATTGTTTTGTGTGACTTGAAAGTCACTACATTTATTGTCTTACCGTAAGGTGTAAGACCTGCTGTTCCGTCAGTTGAGTCTAATATCTACAAAGTAGCGGGTAACTGCTATGAGGAAACGAGATATGAAAAATCATCTTTACAGAGATGTAGAACTGATTCCGTGAGGATAAGAACAAGTAAGAGCAACACTGACTTGAGATGATGACTGGGATAGAATGGCTAAGATATCTGAATCACTGGTAAATGCCGTTATGCGCGAACAGGCCAAAGGTTGCTGGGCCTGGCCCAAAATGGGAATGCGGTTTGGTTGGGGGTTGAAACAGCCACCACACGGACTATAGAACCGTCGGCAGAAAGGTGGAGCCTAATCTACCAGCATAAATGTAGTGGAACAAGGTAAGCCCGTATATCTCCATAAAGATACGGAAAGTAACCCGTAAGGGAAACCGATAGATGTGCGGGTAAGGAGGACGGAGAAAGCGAATGCCTTCTTGTAATGAGAAGGATAGAGAATATACTCACCCGAAAGGGGGCAGACTTCCGTCTGGTCTT
>NZ_JBCPGE010000062.1:0-23875 GCF_040914025.1 Ruminococcus sp. RTP21484sp1_RTP21281st1_A8_RTP21281_210402 | reverse complement strand
TCGCCTTGGTAGGCCGCTGCCCTGCCAACTAGCTAATCCAACGCGGGTCCATCTTATACCACCGGAGTTTTTCACACCGAACCATGCGGTTCTGTGCGCTTATGCGGTATTAGCAGTCATTTCTGGCTGTTATCCCCCAGTATAAGGCAGGTTACCCACGCGTTACTCACCCGTCCGCCACTAGAAACAAATTAAATCTGCCGAAGCTTCAATAAAATGTTTCCCGTTCGACTTGCATGTGTTAAGCACGCCGCCAGCGTTCATCCTGAGCCAGGATCAAACTCTCTGATAAAATGTTTGATTCACTCAAGACAACCAACTAGCTTAGTTATCTCTCGTCATTACTGTTATAAAAAGTTCATTCTTTTGAATGATGATTCGTTAAGAATTTTCGAGAATCGTATGTGTTTCACTGTTTAGTTATCAAGGTTGTTTCGCTGTTGCTTTCAAAACAGCTTGTTTATATTATCACATGTTCAAGTGTTTGTCAACAACTTTTTTTTGAATTTCTTTTAATCAAGAAATTCAAAACGGAGAAGGAGGGATTTGAACCCTCGCGCCGCTATTAACGACCTACTCCCTTTCCAGGGGAGCCCCTTCGGCCAGCTTGGGTACTTCTCCAAATTGCCCTACTTACTAAGTAAGTTCTTCATTAAATTGTTTTTGCTCTCTTGCGACAGCTTGTTTAGTATAACTGATGTTCCTTTATTTGTCAAGCACTTTTTAAATTTATTTTTTAAAGTGTTTAACAAGCGGAGAGAGTGGGATTCGAACCCACGCGCCCTTGCGGACAAACGGTTTTCAAGACCGCCTCGTTATGACCACTTCGATATCTCTCCATATATAATAATCAAACCAAAAACGCTTTGCACATCAGGAGTTGTCCTTCACTCAAGAGGTTGTCTCTGTCAGTGCAAAACGTATTCTATCATTAAAACCTTTTTGTGTCAACAAGATTTTTTATTTTTTTCAAAAATTCATTCAATATCTCAAAAAAGCCTCTGCAATCGCCAGATCTTCTGGTGTAGTGATCTTGATATTCTGGTAGGATCCCTCCACAAGAAGGATCTTGGTTCCAGTCTCCTGCTCCACTACCATTGCATCATCTGTTACCCCTGTCATGTCCTTTTTGCGTATGCTTTCATAAGCTCCGCGAATCAGATCATAAGAAAATATCTGAGGAGTCTGAATATTCCATACAATTTTACGATCTGGAGTCTCTTTAACATAGCCTGACGAGTCTGCCAGTTTCACAGTGTCCTTGGAGGGCATGCCCATTACACAGGCATTGTTTCGCTTCACAGCCTCATATCCTCTTTGAACCATCTCTTCTGTAATAAACGGTCTTGCACCGTCGTGAATGTACACGTAATCTGTATCCTGACAGCATAATAATCCTGCATATACAGAATCATAACGCTCTTTTCCTCCTGCAGTCACCTTGCGCACCTTGGAAAAACCATATTTCTTTACAATTTCCTGCTCACAGTAAGAAATCATCTCTTCCCCCGTCACCAGAATAATATCCCGGATCAGCGGACTCTCCTGAAAACAATGCAGAGAATAATACAGAACCGGCTTCCCTCCTATTTCCAGAAACTGCTTCTGTATTTTGCTATGCATTCTTTTGCCCTGGCCCGCTGCCAGAACGATTGCCGTACATCTGCCCTGCTCCATTATCTCTCTCCCAGTTTCAGGTTAGGAACTGCATTTAAGTCCCATCCATGGCGTGTTCCTTTGATATATTCGTAATAAGCTGCCACACCGATCATCGCCGCATTGTCTGTACAAAAAATAGGTGACGGACGATAGAACTTATAGCCCCTCTTTTCACAAGCCTTAGTCATGGCTTCTCTCAAAGCTCCGTTGGACGCAACCCCGCCTGCAATAGCAATCTTATCCATGTGATAATCTTTGGCAGCAAGCATTGTGTGCTCCACAAGTACGTCTACCACGGACTTCTGGAAAGAAGCCGCAAGGTCAGCACGATTGATCTCTTCGCCCTTCATCTGGGCATTGTTAATATAGTTCAATACAGCAGATTTCACGCCACTGAAACTAAAATCATAAGGACAATCTCCTAATTTTCCTTTCGGGAAAACAATGGCGTCCGGATTTCCCTCTCTTGCCAATTTATCTACCTTTGGTCCACCTGGATAACCTAATCCGATTGCACGGGCAACTTTATCAAAAGCTTCTCCCGCTGCATCATCTCTGGTGCGTCCCAGGATTTCAAATTCTCCATAGTCTTTTACGATTACAAGATGTGTGTGTCCGCCGGACACGATCAGACAAAGAAACGGCGGTTCCAGGTCCGGGTGTTCAATATAGTTGGCAGAAACATGTCCTTCTATATGATGCACTCCAACAAGAGGGAGCTTCTTCGCATATGCAATGGCCTTTGCCTCAGCTACGCCCACAAGAAGAGCCCCTACCAGTCCAGGACCGTAAGTAACGCCAATTGCATCCAGATCATCCAGAGTCACATTTGCCTCGGAAAGTGCCTCTTCGATCACCTGATTAATCTTCTCAATATGTTTACGTGAAGCGATTTCCGGCACAACACCTCCATACAGAGTGTGAAGCGCAATCTGGGAAGAAATCACATTTGATAATATAGTCCTGCCGTTTTTTACTACAGAAGCCGCAGTTTCATCACAGGAACTTTCTATTGCAAGAATGAATGTATCTTTCATTTTTTAATCCTCTTCGAAATTCATTTCCATTGTTTTTCCGTCTTTGCCTGGATAAGCTTTTGGGAAAATATCCCGCACCATGTCCATATATTCATCTGGACGGATCAGAGACGGACTGTAATGAGTCAGCCACATTTCTCCTACATCAGCCTGCTTGGCCAGAGTAGCAGCTTCACGGAACGTCATGTGCTTATAGCCTTTTGCCTTCTCCAGCTTGTCATCCTCGCCGTACATCCCTTCGCAGATAAAAAGGTCTGAGCCAGACGCATTTTTCATAATTGACTCGGTGGGTCTGGTATCTGTAGTGTAAGTAACCTTCAGTCCCTTTCGAGCAGGTCCCAGAACCATATCCGGAGTATATGTCACATCATCGGCTTCAATAGTCTGGCCTTTCTGCAGAGGATTCCAGTATTTCAGCGGGATTCCCTGCTCACGGGCACGCTCCGGGGAAAATTTCCCCTGACGGAGTATCTCCAGTGAATATCCATAACAGAGTACATTGTGGTTTACCTTAAAAGCCGTGATCCGATAACCATTGATCTCAAATACCTGTTCAGGTCCGTTAATCTCGATAAATTTCAGTTCAAAGGGAAGCTCCGGTGCGATCACACGAAGTGCGTTTACTACCCGCTCAAGACCTTTCGGACCAATCAAGGTAAGCGGTTCGGTGCGCTCTGCATTCCCCATTGTAAGAAGAAGGCCAGGAAGTCCGCTGATGTGATCTCCGTGATAATGGGTAAAACAGATCACGTCAACAGGCTTAAAGCTCCATCCTTTTTCCTTAATTGCCACCTGAGTTCCTTCGCCGCAGTCAATAAGAAGACTGTGGCCGTTATACCGGGTCATCAGAGCAGTAAGCCATCTTCTTGGAAGTGGCATCATACCTCCGGTTCCCAGCAGACAAACATCTAACATATATTAAAATATCCTCTTTTCTTTATTCTCCAAAACGTGTTTTCCAAATGCCTTCCGAAGCAATCTTATAACAACATTTTTCAAACATGCTCCAGAGCAGGCTTGAAAAATGCTTTCTGCAAGATGTGCGTCACAATTTGTGGAAGATTTTGCCCGGATGAGGGCGCCGTAGTGGGCTACGGCAACCGAATTCGGGTGAAATCTACCGCAAAGTGGGGCGTGCAGATTGCGGAAATGATTTTTCAAACATGCTCTAGGAAAGTTTAACACAAGCAGTTTCCTAAAACAAGAGTCAGGTCTTCCCAATATGGAAAATCATTCAGAAATAATTAAAATGAAGCCGCTTGACAAACAGCTTACAATGTGTTTTTATAATTTGAACTTAACATTTGTTGCTGTTTTAAGCTCAGCAACAGAAAGGAATTATTATGATTTTCTGCAGCAAGCCTCAAAAATTCACCTGGCGAAACGCTATTACTCTGCTGCTTCTTCTGACAGCTGGCAGCATTCTCATCTTGCTTCTGATACCTTCCGGTTCCTGGTTTGGCTCCGAGACAGACTGGTATTCCCAGCATGTAACCATTGCTGATTATATGAGAAAAAATTTTTATGCAACAGGAAGCCTGTTTCCGGACTTCACCGGACTTGGAGGCGGAACCAATTTCTTTTCCCTCTCCTACTACGGATTTATGCGCCCGGATGTACTGATTTCCTATCTTTTTCCTCATGTGGAAATGGAATGGTTTATTCAGGGATATGCAATATTTGAAATCCTGCTTGGAGGCGGACTTCTTTATTACTGGCTGCACAGGAAGGGTTTTTCGGATTTTACCAGCTTTGCATGCGGCTTTTTTTATCTTAGCGCAAACTGCTTTTTCCAGGCGCACAGACAGATCATGTTTGTGAATTATCTGCCATTTCTTTTACTGGCTTTCCTCTGCCTGGACCGGATTTTTGAGCACCAGGAACAGGACGTGTACCACATCCGTCCCCATATCGGACTGATCCTTTCCCTGTTTTTCTGCATTTTGCATAGCTTTTACTTTTTCCCATCCTGCTTTCTGGCATGCATCCTTTATATCAGCCATCTGCTGCCGGAGCATCTGAAAAATGTACCCGCCAGAATGCAGAAAAAACAAAAATGCAAAATATGGTGGAACTATATTGTGGACGTGTCTTTTGCCGTATCCATGAATCTCTTTCTCCTGCTTCCCACCGGTCTTTCCATCCTTGGAAATAAAAAGGATACCGGTGATTCCACTTCCCTGTTAAAAATCCTGGGAGTGAACCCCACACTGGACAGCATCCTATACAGTCCTTACGGCTGCGGACTCACTCTTTTTTGTCTGTATGCACTGTTTCTGTGCATACGGGAAAAGAAAACCCGAAAGCTGGCAATTGCTGTTTTTGTACTGCTGTTTTTTGACATTTTTTACTGGATTTTAAACGCCACTTTATATGTAAGGCCCAAATGCCTGATCCCATTTCTGCCTTTGATTCTTTACCTGGCTGCACAGGCTCTTGAAGGCCTCAGGCAGAAAAAAATACGCCACAGTCTGCC
Organism: Ruminococcus sp. RTP21484sp1_RTP21281st1_A8_RTP21281_210402; assembly: GCF_040914025.1. Taxonomy (NCBI): domain Bacteria; kingdom Bacillati; phylum Bacillota; class Clostridia; order Eubacteriales; family Oscillospiraceae; genus Ruminococcus; species Ruminococcus sp. RTP21484sp1_RTP21281st1_A8_RTP21281_210402. Next base: position 18,703 of record NZ_JBCPGE010000062.1, on the reverse strand, counting down.
ACTGGCTTTGCTTTGTGCAATTCCGGTTATCGTACAGCTTATTTTCCTTCTACATAATCAGCAGGTCCGGCACCTGGTCACAGCTGATCTTGTGCTGCTTCTTGTCTGTGCTTCCCTTGGCGCTTTTCTGGAAGAAAAAGAGATCACGATACCATTCAGCTGCTGGTGGATAAATCTTGGAGGACTTGTACTTTTGCTTGCGATTCCTTCTATGCTTTATCTGACAAAAGGGCAGGAAGAGCATTACGCCACCGTTGCCGACGAGTCCAGAGACTATTTTTCCAGAGAGGATCTGGAGGCGTGCTGCGAAAATCCGCAGGCACGGTTCGATGTGATCGAACACCCATCCAACAATTCAAACTACGTGATCACCGGGGATCAGAATAAAAGTACCTTGTATTCTTCTATTTCTAACAGCACTTACAATACATTGGTGTACGATATCCTGCAAATGCCCATCAGCATCCGCAACCGTGTTGCCATGACAGCTGATGTAAATCCTTTTCAGGAATATCTGATGGGCGTCCGATATATTCAGACAAAAGCAGATAAAGTTCCCGCGGGCTATAAGACCCTTCTGGAAAAAGACGGGCATATACTAGCAGAAAACAGCAATGTGCTGCCTATCGCTTATGGAAGTACGGCTCTGATGACAGAAAGTGAATATGATAAGCTTTCTTATCCACAGACACTGGATACCATTACTAATCGCACAATAGTGCCGGATTCTCCTGTCAATTCAGAGAATGCCAGTGATCTTTCTGTCGCTTTTTTGCCATACGCTTCTCAAATGAAGGAATATTCCCTGCCTGCCGATTTTCTTAATCACAAGACTTCAAAAAAAGATGAAACCGTCCGCCGGGAACTGCCGGAAACACTGCCGGCATCCACTATTCTGCTGCTCTCTTTTGACGTAAAATACAATGGGGAAAAGGATATGTCCATTACCATAAATGGCATCCGAAACCGGCTTTCCGGCTCTGAGGCTCCTTATCCCAACAATAATGATACCTTTTATTATATGATTTCTTCTAATGAGGATATGGATGCTCTGGACATTATGTTTTCCAGAGGAGAATATAAGCTCACAAATATAAAAGCCTACACCCTTCCATTAAGCCTGCTTTCCCATCCGGGGCTGGTAACTTTTCAGGAAAAAGGAATTTCCGGGAAAGAGATTCTAAACGGTAGTATTGATATGCCGAAAGATGGATATTTCGTAACCTCCTATACGTTCTCCAAAGGATACATTGTTTGTGTGGATGGGAAAGAAGCTGCACCGGTACAGGTTAACAAGGCGTTTCTTGGTTTTCCGTTACAAAAAGGGGCGCATGAAATCCAGATTGAATTCCATGCGCCCGGTAAGTCACTTGGGGCTGCACTCAGCCTTGTGGCATTTGTGCTTTTGATTTTCTACAATACAGCGTATGGGCTCAGGCATAAAATCTTGCGATAGACCATGCCTGGTCATAAGCAGAGCATCTTCCACGGGATCCGTATAGTATTTCTTGCGGATCCCGTCTTTTGTAAATCCCATTCTTTCATAAAGACGGATGGCAGTCCCGTTGCCTGTACGAACCTCAAGATGGATCGTGGTAACTCCCTGCTGTTCGGCAAGCCGGATCAGACTGTCCATAAGGAAATGCCCAATCCCCTCTTTCTGCCTGTCCGGGCGCACTGCAACATTGGTAATGTCGCCTTCATCCAAAACCATGATCAGGCCACAGTAAGCCAGGATTTCTCCTTTCTCTTCCACTACAAGGAACATGGCATCCTTGCGGGTCAGATAAGTAAAAAATCCCTCTTTCGTCCATGGCGGGGAAAATAATTCGTTTTCAATCTTCATGACCTGATCCAGGTCATCTACCAGCATTTCACGAAGAATCATACTCTGACTTCTCCTTTTCTTCTCAGCTGTTTTTTTCAGAAGCTTTCTCTTCCTGCAGCTTCTGGGCGCGCTCACGCTCTGCCTGGGAAACTCTCAGGTATTCTGGAACATGCTCCATAGCAGTCACTATTTTGCCCTCTTTCACATAAATCCCGCCAAGGGCTGCCACTGCAGCTGCTCTTTGCTTATTCACATGGGCAGGTGCAAAAGAATATGGAACCTTCAGGTTCTCCTGGATCATTTTTCCAAAGACAGGCACGCCATCGCCAAGGAATACTACCTCTTCCCCTCTCGCATTCAATTTCTCAATCATCTCAGCCATTGGAACTGCCATCTGAGCTTCTACCGTTACCAGCTTATGCTCCTGAAAGCGGTAGATTCCTGTATAAACCTGACTTCTTCTTGCATCCATAATCGGACAGATCAATGCTCTGGAGTCATACAAATTATATGCCAGTGCATCCACAGTAGGAATTTCCACCAGTGGCTTTTTCAACGCAAGACCAAGTCCCTTGGCTGTAGCAGAACCGATACGAAGTCCTGTAAAAGAGCCTGGTCCGGCTGCCACTGCAATGGCATCAATGGTATCCAGATCCAGCTCTGTCATCTTCACCAGCTCGTCCAGCATAGGAAGAAGTGTCTGGGAATGTGTCTTTTTATAATTAACTGTATATTCCGCAATCAGGTTCTCGTCCTCCACTATTGCAACAGAAGCGACGATTCCTGAGCTGTCAAGGCCTAAAATCTTCATTTTTACTCCTTACTCTCCCCACTTTTGGAGATTTTCTAATTTTTCTGCCACTTAATCTATTCTGGTAATCCGGTTACTGTGATCTTACGATAATCGAACCCTTTTTCCAGATTTTTCTCAATGGTAATCTCAATGATCTGCTCTGGCAGGATTTCTTCGATCAGATTAGCCCACTCAATGAGGCAGATTCCATTTCCGTAGAAATAGTCATCATAGCCGATCTCTTCCATCTCCTCAATGTCCCCGATCCGGTACACATCAAAGTGGTAAAATGGCATACGGCCGCTTTCATATTCCTGAATAATGGTAAAAGTCGGACTGTTTACAGGCTCTGTGATCCCCAGTCCTTCTGCCACTCCCTGGGTAAAAACGGTCTTACCTACCCCAAGATCTCCTACCAGTGTGTATACCTGCCCGGGAAGAGCCTTTTCCCCGATCCATTTGCCGAAAGCGAAGGTCTCTTCGGGGCTGAATGTTTCTTTTATCATAACTTTACAACTCCTTTTTACTTGCAGAATTGCTCTTTGCATATTATAATAGAACGAATAACGAAATACAATACTTTTTGAAAAAGGAGATCAAACTATGGCAAATCCAGTTGTTACCATTACTATGGATAACGGAGATGTGATCAAAGCAGAGTTATATCCGGAGATTGCACCAAATACTGTAAATAACTTTATCAGCCTTGTTAAAAAGGGATTTTATGACGGACTTATTTTCCACCGTGTTATCAACGGCTTCATGATCCAGGGCGGCTGCCCGGACGGAACCGGAATGGGCGGTCCTGGATACAGCATCAAGGGTGAATTTGCTCAGAACGGTGTGAAGAATGAGTTAAAACATACCGAGGGCGTTCTTTCCATGGCAAGAGCCATGCATCCGGATTCAGCAGGAAGCCAGTTCTTCATCATGCACAAAAATGCTCCACACCTTGATGGTGCTTACGCTGCTTTTGGTAAAGTGACCGAGGGCATGGATGTGGTAAACCAGATTGCTGAGACCGACACTGACTACAGCGACAGACCACTTGACGAACAGAAGATCAAATCCATGACAGTTGACACCTTCGGCGTAGATTATCCAGAGCCAGAGAAGTGCTGATTATTTATGCTCTGCAGACAGACTGATCCAGAGCATGTTTAAAAAGCTTTCAAAAGAACTTTATCCCCTGCATCTGTGGAATGTTTATTTTCCAGATGCAGGGGTTTTTGTTCTCTTTTAATGGTCAAACACCTTTATTTTGCCTTCCACATCTGCGAAATAAAGCTCCTTCTCTTTGTCCATCTTTATACGTCCGCTGGTGGCTTCTGTGATCACCTTCTGGATTCTTCCAATCTGGTCATTTGGCACAAGAAGATGCATGATCACCTTGTCTGTGTACTCCGTGTCAAGGACCGGAAGCTGATTCTCTGCTGCAATATACTGCAGCTTGCCGATAGCCGTGTAATCTGCAGTCAGTGCCAATGAAATCCCATGGTGCTTCTCTATCACCGTACTCTCCCCCAGGCCAGCCTGCACTGCTCCGGAATAGGCTCGCACAAGTCCGCCGGTACCAAGGAGCACACCGCCAAAATATCTAGTCACAACTACCGCCACATTATAAATATCTTCCCCCAAGATCACATCCAGCATAGGCCGTCCTGCAGTTCCTGACGGCTCCCCGTCATCACTGCACCTAGTAAACTCCCGATGTTCTCCAATAGAATAAGCATAGCAATTATGTCTGGCATCCCAGTATTTCTTCTTCATTTCCTCTATGAAAGCAAGAGCGTCCTCCTCTTTTTCCACCAGGCGCACCGTCGCAATAAACCGGGATTTCTTCTCCGTAATCTCCCCCTCGCCTCCTGCATAGATGGTCTTATAATTTTCCCGCATACGGAAACCTCCAAAAACTCATAATAAAATAAAGATAACAGCTTGTTCTTCCTCATTTGCTATAGTGTAACATGAATTGGCTTTTCTTTCCAGTCTTGTAAAAGGATGCTGTTCACCTTACTATTCACTGATACCGTTCCGCGAGGTGTTTTTTGTGAACAAAGTTCACAGAAATATTCGATTTTAGGGTTTATTTACGAACCTGGATTTGATATAATAGAACGGATTATAAAGGAGGTTTATCATGAACTACGGAAAAAAATCGGCCTCTAAGAAACGGAATTCTCTTATTTCCCGCTCGTCCATGATGGGAAAAAGGGCACATGTTTCGTTTATCAGAGTCCTTTTCATCGGCCTGATCGCCCTGTGCGTTGCAGTATCCAGTCTTGGAATTGGTTCCATTCGTGGAATACTTGCAAATACGCCGGACGTAAATGAAGTGGATATCATGCCTCTTGGTTATGCCACTTTCCTCTATGACTGCAATGGTAATCAGATTCGTAAGCTGGCAGCACCTAATGCCAACCGACTTCCGGTTTCCATTGACCAGATTCCGGAGGATCTGCAGCATGCAGTAGTGGCTATCGAGGATGAGCGTTTTTATGAGCATAATGGAATTGATGTAAGAGGTATTCTTCGTGCTGGTGTGAAAGCACTTACTACCGGAAGCTTTTCCGAGGGTGCAAGTACCATTACCCAGCAGCTTCTGAAGAACAACGTTTTCACCAACTGGACCAACGAGTCTACACAGGTAGAGCGATTTACACGTAAGCTTCAGGAGCAGTTCCTTGCCGTTGAGATTGAGAAAAAGATCGGCGACAAGAACGTGATCCTTGAGAATTACCTGAATACCATCAACCTTGGTGCAGGTGCATACGGTGTACAGGCTGCTGCCCGTCAGTACTTTAATAAAGATGTGTGGGATCTGAATCTTTCCGAGTGCGCAACTCTGGCAGGTATCACCCAGGCTCCTACCAAATACAACCCAATCGAGAATCCCAAGGAAAATGCAAAGAGACGTAAAGAAGTTCTTGACCATATGCTGGATCAGGGTTACATCACTCAGGAGCAGTATGACAATGCTATTAATGATGATGTCTACACCCGCATTCAGGAGGCACAGGCTTCTAATACACAGTCTTCCAGCAAGACATACTCCTACTTTGAGGACGAGCTTACCAAGCAGGTTATCAATGATCTGATGAATATCAAAGGATACACCAAGACACAGGCACAGAACCTTCTGTATAGCGGTGGCCTGAAGATCATGACTACCCAGGATCCGGACATTCAGAACATTGTGGATGAGGAATATTCCGATCCATCCAACTATCCGGATTACGTACAGTACGCACTTGATTATGCCCTTACCGTGAAACAGCCGGATGGACAGGAAGTAAACTACAGCAAGGAAATGATGAAGCTTTACTTCCAGAATGAGGATCCGTCTTTTGATCTTTTGTTTGATTCCCAGGACGAGGGACAGACTTATGTAGACCGTTATAAAGCGAATATTCTTGCAGACGGAAGCACGGTTGTTGCAGAACGTGTAAGCTTTGCCCCCCAGCCTCAGTCAGCAATGACAATCATCGACCAGCATACCGGATATGTGAAGGCGATCATTGGCGGACGTGGAACCAAGACTGCCAGCCTTACCCTGAACCGTGCTACAGACAGTACCCGTCAGCCAGGTTCTACATTTAAGATCGTATCCACCTATGCTGCGGCCCTTAATGAGAAGGGAATGACACTGGCTACCACTTACGAAGACCAGCCAATCACCTACGACAACGGCGCACCGGTCAATAATGCAAGCGGCAGCTTTAATGGCACCACTACGATCCGTACAGCGATCCGTAATTCTGTCAATACCGTTGCAGTTCAGTGTTTTGAGGATGTAACCCCTGAGCTTGGCCTGAAATATCTGGACAACTTTGGATTTACCACACTGGCACATGGTACCGAAGCGGATACCGATGCCAATGGCAATGTTTATACAGATGCCAACCTGCCTACAGCACTTGGCGGTCTGACCTACGGTGTTAAGAACGTAGAGCTTTGTGCCGCATACGCAGCCATTGCGAACGGCGGTAATTATATCAAACCGGTTTACTACACCAAGATTCTTGATCACAACGGAAACGTACTGATTGAGAACAACTCTGTAGGACGCTCCGTCATTAAGGAAACAACTGCTTATCTTCTTACAAGCGCCCTTGAGGATGTAGTTCAGAATGGTACCGGTACAGCCTGCCAGCTTGATAATATGGCAGTTGCAGGTAAGACAGGTACTACAGATGCATACAATGACCTCTGGTTCGTAGGATATACACCATATTACACATGTGCAGTATGGTCCGGCTACGACGGCAACCAGAAGATACCGGAAGGTGACGCACGTAATTTCCACAAAACATTATGGCGTAAGGTCATGAACCGGATCCATCAGGGAATGGAATACAAAGATTTCGAAGTTCCGGATGGTATTGAACAGATCAGTATCTGTGCTGATACAGGACTTCTTCCGAGAGTTGGCTGCCCGGTTACAGAGGAGTACTTTGATGTAGGAACCATGCCTACAGAGTACTGTGACCAGCATTTCTACGAATATGACGAAAGTCAGGATGAAGATATGGAAATCAGCGATGAAAATGCCACTCCGACTCCAGATCCGGAAAATCCGGACGGCACAGACAATGCAGATGGCAGTGGCGGTGACGGCACTGGCGGCGATGGTACTGGCGGTGACGGTACTGGTGGTGACGGTACCGATGGCGGTGATATCCAGTATCCAGATGAAAGCGGCGGAGATTCTGGTAATGATGATATTTATTATTACTAAAAAGCTTTCAGCTGACAGTCAGTTATAAACAATTAAAACTGCAGTTTTCGTTTCCAGAAAGCTGCAGTTTTTTTTCTGCCAAAATAATAGCTGTTCAATGCCTGAATCGCGAAGAGTGTAGCTGTTTCGCGCCCTCACAGCTACACCCTTCGCAATCCAGGAAAAATCATGCTTTGCATGGTTTCGCACCCAGATTTCGGGAGCGGTGAACTATACAAAGAAACGCCTTGCACAGAGTCTGCTGGATTCAGCAATCTTCTGCACAAGGCGTTTCCTGATTTTATGTATTATGAAATTCTCTGGATGATCGGAAATCAGTCTTTGATCACCATACGAGCTGCGCCATAGATACCGGCATCATTTCCAAGGCTTGCAAGAATGATCGGAGTACTCTTACAGGATGGGAATGCATATTTCTGATAATACTTCTGGATACAGTCTGTAAGAGGTTTACCTGCTTTGGATACACCGCCGCCAATTACAATTGCCTCCGGGTCTGTTACACATGCAAACACGGCAAGTGTGCTTCCCAGAATATCGCCAACCTTCTCCATAGTCTTAACAGCCAGAGCGTCACCCTCCTTGTAGAAGTCAAGAACATTCTTAGCAGAAAGCTTCTCTACATGACGCATCTTGCTGTCCTCCTTGCTCTCCTCCAGAATGTCATTTGCCACACGTACAATTCCGGTTGCAGATGCATACTGCTCCAGACATCCGTGATTACCGCAGTTACAGGGGCGAACTTCATTGTGATTGACACATGCATGTCCAATCTCTCCACCGGCACCGTGATAACCTGCGATGATCTTGCTGTCGATGATGATGCCGCCGCCAACACCGGTTCCAAGTGTTACCAGGATTACGTTCTTGGCCCCCTCTGCAGCACCCTTCCATGCCTCACCGAGAGCTGCGATATTGGCATCATTGGCTGCCTTTGCCGGAAGACCTGTAAGTGCGCTTAATTCGCTTGCTACGGCCTTAAAGCCCCAGTGCAGGTTAACTGCCATAGGAACTTCACCATTCTCATTAACAGGTCCTGGAATACCGATTCCAACACCGTCTACATTATCCTTTGTGATTCCTCTCTCATCCAGCTTCGTCTTGATTGCATCTGCAACATCCGGCAGGATTGAAGAACCGTTATTCTCCAGTCTTGTTGGAATCTCCCACTGCTCAACCAAAGTTCCATTCGTAAGAAACAGACCGCATTTTACAGAAGTTCCTCCTACGTCAATACCAAAACAATACATACCCATTGTAAATTTCCATCCTTTCTGATCTATGAATTACTATTCTATGCATTACTGTTCTATGCATTACCGTTCTATGCATTACTGTGCCTTAAAGCCTATTAAAAAAGTATTCCCGCAATCTGCACACTCTGATTTTTATTCTTCTCTTTTTTTGGCAATGTTCGCCTGAACACGCTTGTACAGCTCCTCAGCTGCATTGTAGCCCATCTTCTTCTGTCTGTGGTTAACGGCTGCAGACTCAACGATAACAGCCAGATTACGTCCTGGACGAATCGGAAGGGAATGGCATACGATCTTGTTTCCAAGATACTCCGTATACTCCTCATGAAGTCCCAGACGGTCGTACTCCTTGTCGCGGTCCCACTCTTCCAGCTTGATAACAAGATCGACAGACTGGGTATCCTTAACACTCTCAACACCAAACAGGGTCTTCACATCAATAATACCAATACCACGAAGCTCAATAAAGTGACGTGTGATATCCGGTGCGGAACCAACTAAAGTAACATCGCTCACCTTGCGAAGCTCAACAACGTCATCACTGACAAGACGGTGACCACGCTTGATCAGCTCAAGGGCTGCCTCGCTCTTACCAATACCGCTCTCGCCTGTGATCAGGACACCCTCGCCATAAACATCCACAAGCACACCGTGAATGGAAATACAGGGAGCCAGCTGGACGCCAAGCCAACGGATGATCTCTGCCATCAGACTGGACGTAGTTCTCTCTGTCACAAATGTAGGTACATTATATTTGTATGCAAGATCGATCATATCCTGTGACGGTCTTGTCATAGTGCTGAAGATGACACATGGGATCTTGCTGGAGATAAAACGCTCGTACTTGAATGTGCGCTCCTCATCGCTTAACTGCATCAGATAAGTATACTCTACATATCCGATGATCTGAACACGCTCGTTTGCAAAATGCTCCAGATATCCTGTAAGCTGCAAAGCCGGACGATTTATTTCTGCTGTCTTCACATAAATCTCTGTAAGGTCAATATCAGGCGTCAGGTTGGTCAGATTCAGTTCCTGCGCCAGCTTGGTAAGCTGTACACCCTTCATGCTTTTATCTCCTTTTTCTCTAATGAAGTCCTTCCCGCATAAGCAGTTCCCTGCAGTTACAAGATTCCTCATAATAGGTGAAAACTGTTATGCAGTCTGTGCAGGTTTCTTTGCACTGCACATAGAAATTATATACATTGCCAAAAATCCACACTTATCTGTATTATACACAATTTTTTCTGTAACTTCAATGTCGAATCTTGTTAAAACTGTTACTGTTCGCTCTATTCACAGTAACACGCTTCGCGATGCACAGAAATCATGCATTCGTATGATTTGGCGCTCTATGAAAAAACTGATAGACAGCCTCCGCGCTCTGTACATTCATAGACTCTGTCTGACTTAATTCTTCCACAGAAGCATCCCGGATATTCTCAACAGACCGGAATCTTCTCATAAGAGCCTTTCGCCTGGTCTCACCAATTCCCGGAATATCATCCAGAACGGAATGTACCTGTTCTTTGCTTCTAAGGGAGCGGTGATACTCAATGGCAAAACGGTGAGCCTCATCCTGGATCCTGGTTACCAGATGGAAACCCTCACCAGAAGTATCAATGGGAATTTCAACATTATTGAAATACACCCCTCTGGTTCGGTGGTTGTCATCCTTTACCATACCACATACCGGAATATCAATTCCAAGCTCTCCAAGAACCTTCCGTGCAATGTTTACCTGGCCACGTCCGCCATCCATAAGGATCAGATCCGGAAGAATGGAAAAGCTGTCGTATTCGCCCTTGGATTCATGGGTAAAACGCCTTGTAAGCACCTCTTCCATGCTGGCGTAATCGTTAGGTCCCTGCACCCATTTGATCTTGAATTTTCGATAATCGCTTCGCTTCGGCTTGCCCTTTTCGTAAACCACCATGGAACCAACGGACTCAAACCCACTGATATTGGATATATCGTAGGCCTCCATACGCACAATATCCTTAAGCCCCAGCCAGTCCTCAATCTCCTTCACCGCGCCGATCGTACGTCCTTCTTCACGCTTGATCCGTTCTCTGTCTTTGGAAAGGACCATCCAGGCGTTTTCCTTGGCAAGCTCCACCAGCTTCTCCTTTGTTCCCTTTTTCGGTACACGGATGTGAACACGCTGTTTACGCCTTGCCGTCAGCCAGTCTTCAATGATTTCCCCATCCTCTATCTCTGTCTGCATCATGATTTCCGCCGGAATAAAAGGCGTTCCTGCATAAAACTGCTTCAGAAAGCTTGACAAAACCTGTGCTTTGGTATCGCCTCTTGCCACACGGAGAAAAAAGTGATCTCTGCCGATCAGCCTGCCGCCACGCATAAAAAACACCTGCACAACTGCATCCTGCTCCCGGAGATCTTCACTTTCATCCATGGCAACTGCAATAATATCCCTGTCCTCTTCCCCATAGGTAGTAATCTTCTGTCGTTCTCCGATCCGCCTGATACTGTTGATTAAATCACGATATCCTGCAGCATCCTCAAAACGCATCTCCTCTGAAGCAGCCATCATTTTCTCCGTCAGCTGATCAATGGTCTCCTTGTAATTTCCATTGAGGAAATGAAGTACCTGTCCAATGTTCTGCTTATACGCTTCCTCACTTACATTTCCCTGGCAGGGGGCCGTGCACTGCTTCATATGATAATACAGACATGGACGGTCTTTGCCGCAGTCACGGGGCAGATTACGGTTGCAGGAGCGCACCATATAAATCTTGCGGACCAGCTCGATCACGTCTTTCACAGCTGTGGAGCTGGTATAGGGTCCGAAATATTTCGCCTTGTCCTTTTTCATGGTGCGGGAAAAAAGGACTCTGGGATAGGGCTCGTTTACCGTCACTTTAATGAATGGATATGTCTTATCATCCTTCAACATGGTGTTGTATTTCGGACGGTGCTCCTTGATCAGGTTGCACTCCAGTACCAGCGCCTCCAATTCAGAATCGGTGACAATATATTCAAATCTGGTAATGTGAGTGACCATCTGCTCAATCTTTGCGCCTTTATTGCGGCTGCTCTGAAAATACTGGCGGACACGGTTCTTCAGACTGACTGCCTTTCCCACATAAATGATCTCATCTTTTTCCCCATGCATAATGTAGACACCAGGCTTACCAGGCAGCTTTTTTAATTCTTCTTCAATCAGGAACATAAAAACTCTCCTTTGTTGAAAAGAACCGGGAAAACATGTCTCCCGGTTCTGATGTTTTATCCTATATTATCTGTATTGTTCAATTACAGGAACGGCAATAGCAGATTCCGCTGTCTCTGTGTCCGCATTTGCCTCATCCGTTTTATCCTCTGCTTTCACAGCCTCATCCAGCGCCTTCAGCCCTTCTGCATCCAACACATCTGAAACTTCCATTCCCTTCTCCACTGCGCGGAAAATGATCATAAATTCCTTACCGGTAATGGTCTCCTTGCGGATCAGATAAGCAGCGATCTTGTCCAAAGCCTTTCTGTGGCTGCTGATCAGGCGCTTCGCCTCCTCATAAGAAACACGAAGCAGCTCCATAACCTCATGGTCGACTTCTGTAGCTGTATTGTCACCGCAATTAAGCACTGCACGACCATTCAGATACTGATTTTCCTGAGTTGCAAGACCCATCAGACCAAACTTCTTGGACATACCATACTGGGTGATCATAGCACGGGCGACCTTGGTGGCCTGCTCAATATCATTGGAAGCACCAGTTGTCACGCTGTCAAAAACGATCTCTTCAGCAGCACGTCCGCCAAGATATCCGACCAGCATAGCTTCCAGTTCTTTCTGGGTATTCAGATATTTCTCTTCTTCCGGAACCTGCATAACGTAACCAAGTGCGCCCATAGTACGAGGCACAATGGTGATCTTCTGTACCGGCTCGGAGTCCTTCTGAAGGGCACTTACCAGTGCATGTCCTACCTCATGATAGGATACGATACGGCGCTCCTGGGCACTTAAAATACGGTCTTTCTTCTCTTTTCCAACAAGAACCACCTCAACAGACTCCAGAAGATCCTTCTGGGAAACTGCGTGACGGCCATTCTTAACAGCCAGGATGGCGGCCTCATTGACCATATTTGCAAGATCAGAACCAACGGCACCGGACGTGGCAAGGGCAATTGCCTCGAAATCAACGGTATCGTCAAGCCTTACATTCTTCGCATGAACCTTCAGGATATCAATACGTCCTTTCAGATCCGGACGGTCAACGATAACACGGCGGTCAAAACGTCCCGGACGAAGAAGTGCCGGATCCAGTACCTCCGGACGGTTGGTAGCTGCCAGGATCAGAAGTCCCTTGGAAGTATCAAAACCATCCATCTCAGCAAGCAGCTGGTTCAAAGTCTGCTCACGCTCGTCATTACCTCCGCCGTAATGGGAATCACGGCTCTTTCCAATGGCATCAATCTCATCAATAAATACGATACACGGCGCATTCTTCTTGGCTTCCTCAAAAAGATCACGGACACGGGAAGCACCTACACCAACGAACATCTCCACAAATTCTGATCCGGAAAGGGAAAAGAACGGTACATGTGCCTCCCCTGCAACAGCCTTGGCAAGAAGGGTTTTACCTGTACCCGGAGGTCCTACAAGCAGGGCGCCCTTCGGCAGTTTAGCACCAATTTCCACGTATTTGCCTGGATTGTGAAGAAATTCCACAACCTCCTGCAAGGATTCCTTGGCCTCATCCTGTCCGGCAACATCCTTAAATGTGATTCCGGTCTCTTTCTGTACATACGCCTTGGCGCGGCTTTTCCCAACGCCCATCATACCACCGCCGCCTTTGTTCATGCGGCGCATAAAGAACATAAGAAGCACAAACAGAAGCACAGACGGTAAAAGTACGCTAAGCATCATTGCCATAAATTCTCCGAAAGCATCCGGCGGCTCAGATTTAAAAATAATACCGGTTCCTTCCAGACGTTTGGTAAGGGCAGTCTCATCTTCTGTCAGATTGGTGTAATAACTGATTTCCTGATAAGGATTCACCTGCTTCTTCGGCACGATAGTCAGGTTATCAGACTGAAGTGTAACGGATTTCACTTCATCATTATTCACCATATCAATAAACTTATCATACGTAATCTCACTGGAATTATCCTGCAGCATATTGGTAAACAGGCTGAAACACACCAGAGTAACCAAAAGACATATCAGAAAAGCCAGAATGGACTGATGATTTTTCTTATTGCGGTTGGGATCCTGATCTCTTCTTGGATCCCCTTTATCAGGGCGGCGTCCGCCTTGATTGTTATCCAGATTATTATCCATTTCATTCCTCCTTACTATCTTTTCTATTATAAAGATAAAACGCAGATAAATCAACCTGGATATTGTGAAAACCCTCTGAATTTTTGAGAAAAAAAGGTCAAAAAAATTCACATCAGAAAAAAAATAGATACTTTTTTTACGGCGTAAACTGTAGTATACTAGAGCGTGTTTGAAAAAAGCTTTCTGCAGGATGTGCGTACAATTTGCAGGAATGATTTTTCTAATACAGTCCAGGAACATATTTTTTAAGGTAGGTGCAGAACGCATCTGCTGTATCCTTTTTACCTGTAACTTTACAGTAAGAAACAACATAATGGATGAGGAACTAAAAGATTACTATGTGCCGCAAATATTCCGCAAGGTGTTTTGTGAACATAGTAAAGAACAGCCCAGAGAAAGAGGGAGGAAAGACAGAATGAAAAAAATTGGGTTCGATAATGACAAATATCTGAAAATGCAGTCCGAGCACATTCGTGAACGAATCAGCAAATTTGACAACAAACTTTATCTGGAATTTGGAGGCAAGTTATTTGATGACTACCACGCTTCCCGTGTTCTTCCAGGATTTGAGCCGGACAGCAAGCTGCGCATGCTGATGCAGCTTTCCGACCAGGCAGAGATCGTAATCGTAATCGGTGCACCTGATATTGAAAAGAATAAGGTCCGCGGTGACCTTGGCATCACATATGATGAGGACGTGCTCCGTCTGATGAACGAATTTACAAGCAGAGGACTTTATGTAGGAAGCGTCTGCATCACACGTTACTCCGGACAGAACAGTGCTGATGCGTTCAAGAAGCGTCTGGAGAAGCTTGGAATCAAGGTTTATGTCCTTTATAATATCCCAGGTTATCCAAGCAATACTTCCCTGATCGTAAGTGACGAGGGATACGGCAAGAATGACTATATCGAAACCACCCGCCCGCTGGTTGTTATCACAGCGCCTGGACCTGGAAGCGGAAAAATGGCTACCTGTCTTTCCCAGCTTTATCATGAATACAAGAGAGGAATCAGCGCAGGCTATGCCAAGTTCGAGACTTTCCCAATCTGGAATATCCCGCTGAAGCACCCGGTAAACCTGGCTTATGAGGCAGCTACCGCTGATCTGAATGATGTCAACATGATCGACCCATTCCATCTGGAAGCTTATGGTAAGACCACTGTCAACTATAACCGTGACGTAGAGATTTTCCCTGTTGTACAGGCTATGTTTGAGAAAATCATGGGTGAGTGCCCATACAAATCTCCTACAGATATGGGCGTTAATATGGCAGGAAACTGTATTGTGGATGATGAGGTTTGCCAGGAGGCTTCCCGTCAGGAGATCATCCGCAGATATTATAAAAGTATGGATGCGCTTATGTCCGGTACTGGCACAGAGGAGGAGGTTTACAAGATCGAGCTTCTTCTGAAGCAGGCACATGCCACACTGGAGGACCGCAAGGTTGTTCCTGCTGCCCTGGAAAGAGAGAAAGAAACTGGTGCTCCGGCTGCTGCCATGGAGCTGGAGGACGGAAGGATCATCACAGGTAAGACCTCTGATCTGCTTGGTGCTTCCTCCGCCCTTCTTCTGAATGTGTTGAAGGAGCTTGCCGGAATTGATCACCAGAAGCATGTGATCTCCCCGGATGCTATTCACCCTATTCAGGAGCTGAAGACAGATTATCTTGGAAGTAAGAATCCTCGTCTTCATATGGATGAGACCATGATTGCCCTTTCCATCAGTGCTGCTACGAATCCAGAAGCACGTCTTGCCCTGGAGCAGTTTCCGAAGCTGAAAGGCTGCCAGGCACATACTTCTGTTATGCTGTCTTCTGTGGATGTCCTCTCCTTCCGTAAACTGGGCGTGGAGCTGACCTGTGAGCCGAAATTTGAGCAGGGGAAGAAACTGCAGGGATAAGCAGGCATAGATTTTGTTTTGTTGCTACGTAATTAAAAGCTCTGACAAATGATATTAAAAAAATTATCATTTGTCAGAGCTTTTCTTTTGTATCTCATTCCCCACCCATCTTCTTCGCAATCTCTTCAGGAACTTCGATCAGTCCAAATTTCCAGAACAATGGGTAAATATAAGAAATCCCTCTAATATCCCCTAATGCCTTGGGACGTTTCACAATGCCGGATATCTGCCGGCAATTTTGGAATGCCATTTTTATGCTGCTCCAGGACAAGGTTTTGCTGTTTTCCCGGCGGTCGATGAGAAGCTCTTTGTTGTAGGTTCCGTCTTTGCCGATTTTCAGCTTGTACTGGTATGGGAGTCCAGAGGATGTGCGAAATGGGTAGTTTTGGAAGGCTGCAATTGCTGACCAAAGAGTCTCTTCCACACAGTTCTGTCTAAGAGTAGCAAGAACTTTCTGCTGCTCATCTGTCAATTCCAGCTTGTCATATGCCTTTATTTTTCTACCTGTAAATCCGGCTCCGGCTTTGTCCTCATCATTTTGTTCCTTTACTTTATCCCAATTGCCGTTTTCTTTCTCCAGCATTACTTTCAACAACCTTATAATTCCTTTGATTTCCTGCACAATCTGAACACTCAATACATGAAAATCTATTTTCTTTTCCCTGGAACTGTATTTTTCTTCCAGAAGCTTTGCCTTTTCCTCATCATGATCCTTGTATCTGGCTTTCCCGGACATGTAAGCATAAGAGTTGGCAGTTCCCGGATATTCAATATTTTCCTGCAGATAGAAGGGAGATGGATTCTCTTCCAGATCATGCTCCAGGCAATTCAGTTTCTCTATAAACTTTCCGGTAACTTCCGGGTAATGCTCTTTTATATACACAAGATTCTTATGCAGACAAACGGCACTTTTTTCCATCATCTGCCGTTCTTTTGGGTTCTTCAGACAGTCATATTCATAATCCTGAACTTCATGTCCTTCCATGGAACGGATCAACTCACTGTACCAGTACATATGCTGCGCAGAATTGTCCGGAAACATAAAGTAAGTGGAGAATTCATGGTCGATCATCGGCGCCAGCCTCAGAATTTCTCCTTTTTTATTACAAACGAATGCAATATTCTCATAGTGATAATTCTGATCGCCTTTCAGCACAGAAACCAGGATCTGCATGGCAAACTGCTCTGCCAGGTCTTTATAATTCTGGAAATAGGAAGCCTCCAGAATATCCGCATAGTCATAAAACATCATACAGTAATTCTCATACTGGTCTATATCTACCTTTTTATCCGGATACTTCCGAAAGAATTCCAGAAGATTCAAAAGCTGCTCATCTTCATTGTAAATCCTTGGAACCACAGTCCCATAATCATAGTATTTCTGTGTCTCTTCTTCATAACCATGGCAAAACGCCAGCTGATATAAAGGTGCCGATACAAAATATTCATTTATCACATTCGACCAGAACACTTCCGCATAAGCGAACAAAGGCGTAGAAAATGGCTTGGATTTACTCAATGGCTTAAAAATCTGATTTCCACTGTAAACCGGAAAATGTTTCTCTCCCTTTACTACGCCGACTGCTTCCGCGGTCAGATTGCCTATTCTGTCTGCATAATTGAAGTGGACAGTTTCATAATTTATTTTCAAAGGTCTCACATCCTTTTTGTTTAAAAAAATTCAATCTGACAACTTTCTTTTCAGAAAAAGCCTGCCTTCCTTACTCAAACTCCTTCTTCAGCGCATCCTCCATCACATCTACCGGCGCTTCCACGCCTGTCCAGAGGGTGAAATTCAGTGCGGCCTGCTGTACCAGCATTCCAAGACCGGTGATGGTTTTTGCACCATTTTCTGCTGCAGTCTTTAGAAAAATTGTTTCCGCAGGATTAAATATGACATCGCATACACACATTTCCGGTGTGATGCTAGTATAATCAATGTCTGGCTTGTCTGTCACATTTGGAGAAAAACCTATTGAAGTGGCATTGATTAAAATATCTGTATCAGATGGAATTGCCATATTGTTTTTCCAGTTAAGATACTTTGCACTGCTGTCTGTTTTCATCTGAATAAGAGATGCCAGTTCCTCACCTTTTTCAATGCTACGGTTGATAATATTGATATAAGCAGCCCCATTTAATGCACATTCAACAGCTATCGCCCTGGCTGCTCCGCCAGCGCCAAGAATAGTCACATTTTTCTTATCCAGAGTCTCACCAGAATTCTTCAACGCGGTTACAAACCCTTTTCCATCCGTATTCTCACCGAATAGTTTTCCCTCTTTCTGGATAACCGTATTCACTGCTCCGATAATCTCTGCTGCCGGACTCAGTTCATCCAGATAAGGGAGAACCTTGATCTTGTGGGGCATGGTAAGATTGATTCCCTTCATATCAAAAATTTTCACACTGTCCATTGCCTTTCCAAGATCCTCTGGAAGCACTTTAATGGTCAGATAACGGTAATTCAAATTCTTCGCTGCAAATGCAGCCTCCTCAACTACACCAGTAGGATTATCATCCACTGGATCACCAAAAACGCCTGTTAATTCTGCACGATAGTTTTTCATATTTGAATGCCCCTTTCTCTTTTTTCAAAATCATCCTTAAAATCGAATCCAAAGTCACTTTCACAATGCATCCAAATAAATACCGCTCACTCCCATAGCCCTGTATTTCTCCCATTGTCCCCGGTAATTCACAGTATGGGTATATACTTTGATCTTGTATTTCTTAAAATATTTCACTACTTTGGAAGTTACCCGTCCTTTTGGAATTGTTACTACGTTGCCGGATAATGGGATCCTTGGTATACCAATGGCTCTGGGTGTGTGCCGGCTAGGCGGGAATTATGAGAACGGCTATTAATAAAACAATTGTGTATAAAAG
>NZ_JBCPGE010000061.1:0-24213 GCF_040914025.1 Ruminococcus sp. RTP21484sp1_RTP21281st1_A8_RTP21281_210402 | reverse complement strand
TTGATGGAAGCATTATACTACATTGGGACATTTTCCTTTGTGGTATATTAGGACATTATCATAAATGGTTCATACAGATGTAAAAAAATTAAAATTACTATTGACAAATAAAATCGAACGTGGTATTTTATTACAGAACGCTGCCGAAGACAGTAGGTGCCGTAAGGCATAAGGATTAAAACGCCTACCGAGGACTAAGTATTCTTTCGTAAGAATTACGTTAAGCCTTGCTGTCTTACAGTAAGGCTTTTTTTGGCGGTATATCAAATTCTATAAGGAGGTGTACCATTTCATGGCAAAAGTAGAACTGAAACAACCAATCGTAGAAGAAATCGCTAACAATATTAAAGACGCACAGGCTGTTGTTCTTGTTGACTACAGTGGTCTTACAGTTGAGCAGGATACTATTTTACGTAAAGAGTTAAGAGAGTCCGGCGTACAGTACAAGGTTTACAAAAACACTTTAATGCGTCGTGCATTTGAAGGTACTCCATGTGCAGATCTTGACAAGCACTTACATGGAACAAACGCTATTGCAATTTCTGCAACAGACGCTACTGCTCCTGCAAGAATCCTTGCTAAATTTGCAAAACAGTATCCGGCACTTGAGTTAGTAGCTGGTATTGTTGAGGGTAACTACAACGATCAGGCAGGAATCCAGGCACTGTCCCAGATCCCGTCCAGAGAAGAACTTCTTGGCAAACTGCTTGGAAGTATCCAGTCTCCTATTACCAACTTTGCTCGTGTGCTTAATCAGATCGCAGAGCAGAAGGGTGGAGAGGCTGAGGCACCAGCAGCAGAATAATTTAAGTTTCTGTCGCTGAATCGAATCATTGATTCCACAAAAAATTTAAAAATGGAGGAAAATTATAATGGCAAAGTTAACAACAGCTGAGTTTATCGAAGCAATCAAAGAGTTATCTGTATTAGAGTTAAATGATTTAGTAAAAGCTTGCGAGGAAGAGTTCGGTGTATCCGCAGCAGCAGGCGTTGTTGTAGCAGCAGCAGGTGCTGGTGAAGCAGCTGAGGAGAAAGATGAGTTTGACGTAGAGCTTACAGAAGTAGGTCCTAACAAAGTTAAAGTTATCAAAGTTGTTCGTGAGATCACAGGCTTAGGTCTTAAAGAAGCTAAAGAAGTTGTTGATGGTGCTCCGAAAATGGTTAAAGAGGGCGCTTCCAAAGCAGAGGCTGAGGATATCAAAACTAAACTTGAGGCTGAAGGCGCTAAAGTTACTCTTAAATAATTTAGGTGTATTTAAGCGAACCATGCTCCCCGCAGAAGTCTGTCGTGCAGGCCACTGCGGGGATTTTTTTGTGTAACAGGAAATTCTGTTGGAGTTTCCTGCAATTAGGATTCTTTTTGTGCAAGGAGATTCTGAATGAATATAAAAATGTTTTTGACTGTAACATTACTGGGAGTTTCTTTATATCTGGGAGGCAGTTCTGTTATATATGCTGAATCAGCAGAAAATGTGACGGAGAATTTTGAAGACAGCTTTTCAGATTGCGATCTTGAGCCGGAAATGGAAGAGGATGAGACTGGCTTCTATGGCGGAACAGCTGAGGTGGGATTTTTTTCAGCAGATGAGTCTGATAATGATTTTGAAGAGGAGCCAGAAGAAACTCCGCTTACACCTGTACCTTCTGGTAATGAACAGCAGATTTTGGTGGCTATTCCCGAAAACGCTACAGTAGTGACTTTAGATGTGGCTGATGGAAGTGATATTACCGAAACCTTGAATACAGTGCTTCACTTTATGGGGCAGAGAGCTACAGATGAAACTCCTTGTACGGTAATCATCCCGCAGGGAAGCTATCTGATTTCCGGAACTATCCATATGTACAGCAATCTTACTCTTTATGCAGAAGGAGCTGTACTGACGAAATCCTGTACAGATAAGCATGTGGTCCTCAGACTGGGAGATGACATACTTTCTGCCGGAGGTTATGATGGATATCACAATATCACCATTGAAGGCGGAACCTGGGATCTGAATTACCCGGTTGTCGAAGATAAGGAAGGCACAGGCGGTTTTGTAGGCTTCAGGATTGGACATGCCAGACACGTAACTGTGAAGAACGTAACATTTCTAAACAATTTGAAATCTCATTTTCTTGAGCTGGCAGGTACGGAAGATGTAACCGTGACTGGCTGTACATTCCGGGGATATTGGCAGGAATATGAAGGCGGCGGACAGGAATGCATTCAGCTGGATGCATGTCTGGACTATATTTTTCCAGGATATCAGCCCTTTGATGGAGCAGTTTGTGAGAATGTCAGGATTACGGATAACATTTTTGAGAATGTGTTTGCAGGAGTGGGCAGTCACAGCATGATTTACGACAGACCATACCGGAACATCGTGATTCAGGGGAATACCTTTCGAAATGTGAAAAAGAGAGCTGTCTGGTGCCTGAATTACGTGGATTCTGCTGTGGAGGACAATATAATAGAGAATGCAGGCGGCGGAGTGCTTGTGAGCTGCATGTATTTCCCGAATACCCATCTTATGCCAGGAACTGCTGCGGGAATGGCAGGAAACCACCAGAATGCGGGCATTTCCGTGAAAAACAATCAGATTTCTATTTCTTCAGTGAGCCAGATCAATGGAAACACATGGAGAGGATATGGAATTGAAGTCCAGGGAGCCTGGGTAAGTGACAGCTCAAAGGCACAGGCTAAGGGAATTCCGACAGGTATTTATAAGGAAACCGGTGTTGAGGTAAAGGGAAATATGATCACAGGGAATGGAAATGGAATTCGCCTTTATCTAGCTGATGGCTGTACAGTGGAAAATAATCAGTTGAAACTGCAAAAAACTGCATCCTTTTCCAATATGGGAATTTACCTGTCTGCTTCTTCCAAAAATGTGATAAAAGATAATCAGGTATCAGGTTGTAAAAATGTAGGAATCTACGCTTATGACGGCGGAAAGCTGGGGACTCCATCCACAGAGAATCAAGTCCTGGATAATGTGATTTCAGGTATCGGCGGTGATGGAATTCTTATGGAAAATGGCTCTGACGGGTGTGAAGTAAGCCGGAACCGTATATCCTCCGGAAAAAAGAACGGAATTGTTCTCTGGGGCAGCGAGGAGTGTCAGATCACAGCGAATCAGGTGAAAGGCTGTATGCTGGACGGAATATATGTGGAAAATATTGGAAATGCTGTTATAAAATCTAACAGGATTACGAATGTGAACGGCAGAGGAATCCAAGTGATCGCAAGTCAGACTGGAAAACTTTATGGAAATGCGGTTACTGGCAGCAGAAAATGCGGTTTATATGTAAGCAGGTCAAAGATTTCCGGAAACAAAAAGAACCGTCTGGAGAATAATGGCAGTACTTATGCAATTTATGCGGAAAACAGCACTGGAATCATTTCCGTGAAAATGCCTACTGCGTCTAAGATCACCAGAAAGTCAGTGAAGATCACAGGCAAAGCGGCGGGTGGAAAGAAGCTTACAATTTATGCAGTAAGCAGAAACAAGAATAAAAAAATCGGCAGAGGAAGCATCAATTCCAAAAAGAAATATAATATTTCTATCAAAAAACAGAAAAAAGGAACGACGCTTCTCTTTGTATTATCGGATAAATATGGAAACCTTTCTTATAGCAAGAGAAAAGTAAAATAAATTATAACTATTCAGCAATTACAAATAAAAAACAAATGAAAAAACAACAGAAAAGTGCTTGACAGGCTTTTTTTGTTGTGCTATAGTGAAGAATGCTATATTATGGCAAGATATGCCTACTATGCTTATGCAGCAGAGCGGGCTGATGTTGTAATAAATAAAATAAAACAGGGGTGAAACGTCAATGGAAAAAAACAGAATTCGTTCTGTAAAAACTGGAAAAAGCATGCGAATGAGCTACCAGAGACAAAAAGAAGTCCTGGAAATGCCGAACTTGATCGAGGTCCAGAAGGATTCTTACCAGTGGTTTCTCGACGAAGGATTGAATGAAGTATTCGACGATATTTCTCCAATCGCAGACTACGGCGGAAAGCTCAGTCTTGAATTCATCGGCTTCACATTTGATGAAAAAGAGGCTAAATACACCATCGAGCAGTGTAAAGAACGTGACGTAACTTATGCCGCACCTTTGAAGGTTCGAGTGAGACTGATTAACAAGGAAACAGATGAGATCAACGAACACGAGATTTTCATGGGAGACCTGCCGATTATGACCGCGACAGGAACTTTCGTC
Source organism: Ruminococcus sp. RTP21484sp1_RTP21281st1_A8_RTP21281_210402 (assembly GCF_040914025.1). Taxonomy (NCBI): domain Bacteria; kingdom Bacillati; phylum Bacillota; class Clostridia; order Eubacteriales; family Oscillospiraceae; genus Ruminococcus; species Ruminococcus sp. RTP21484sp1_RTP21281st1_A8_RTP21281_210402. The sequence continues at coordinate 20,004 of NZ_JBCPGE010000061.1, read as the reverse complement.
ATTAACGGTGCTGAGCGTGTTATTGTCAGCCAGTTAGTACGTTCCCCTGGAATCTATTATGCCATTGCACACGATAAAATCGGTAAGAGACTGTTTTCCTGTACAGTAATTCCTAACAGAGGAGCATGGCTGGAATATGAGACTGACTCCAACGATGTATTCTATGTGCGTGTGGACAGAACCCGTAAGGTTCCGATCACTGTACTGATCCGTGCACTTGGTGTTGGTTCCAATGCAGAGATCATTGATCTGTTTGGCGAAGAGCCGAAGATCCTTGCAAGTTTCACAAAGGATACTTCTACAAATTATGAAGAAGGTCTTCTTGAACTGTATAAGAAAATCCGTCCAGGCGAGCCGCTTGCAGTTGAGAGCGCAGAGAGCCTGATCAATGCGATGTTCTTTGATCCGAGAAGATATGATCTTGCCAAGGTCGGACGTTATAAATTTAATAAGAAACTTCATTTCAATAAACGAATTGTTGGTCATAAGCTGGCTGACGATGTGGTTGAGGGCTCTACAGGAGAAATTCTTGCAGAGGCTGGTACTATCGTAACCAGAGAACTGGCTGATGCCATTCAGAACGCTGCAGTTCCATTTGTATGGATCCAGGGTGAAGAAGACCGCAGAATTAAAGTCCTTTCTAACTTAATGGTAGACATGCATCACTATCTGCCAGAAATTGAGAACCTGGAAGAGCTTGGGGTTACAGAGTTAGTATATTACCCTGTACTCGAAAAAATTCTGGAAGAAAATGACACACTTGAGGATAGAATTGCTGCTATCCGCAGAGATATCCATGACCTGATTCCGAAACATATTACAAGAGAAGATATTTTTGCTTCTATTAATTACAATATGCATCTGGAATACGGCATTGGAAATGACGACGATATCGACCACTTAGGAAACCGTCGTATCCGTGCGGTTGGTGAACTGCTTCAGAATCAGTACCGTATCGGTCTTTCCAGACTTGAGCGTGTGGTTCGTGAGAGAATGACAACACAGGATGTGGAGAGCATTTCCCCGCAGTCCTTGATCAATATCAAACCTGTAACAGCTGCTGTAAAAGAGTTCTTCGGATCTTCCCAGCTGTCACAGTTCATGGATCAGAACAACCCTCTTGGTGAGCTGACCCATAAGAGACGTCTTTCCGCACTTGGACCTGGCGGTTTGTCACGAGACAGAGCCGGATTCGAGGTTCGAGACGTTCACTATTCCCATTACGGAAGAATGTGCCCGATCGAGACTCCTGAGGGTCCGAACATCGGTCTGATCAACTCCCTTGCATCTTATGCAAAGCTGAATCAGTACGGATTTGTTGAGGCACCTTACCGTAAGATTGATAAAACGGATCCTATGAATCCGCGTGTAACTGACGAAGTTGTTTACATGACCGCTGATGAAGAGGATAACTACCATGTAGCACAGGCGAATGAGGCACTTGACGCAGAAGGACATTTCGTTCGTAAGAACGTTTCCGGTCGTTATCGTGAAGAGACTCAGGAGTATGAGCGTCAGATGTTTGATTACATGGACGTATCTCCTAAGATGGTATTCTCTGTAGCTACAGCCCTGATCCCATTCCTTCAGAACGATGATGCGAACCGTGCGCTGATGGGATCAAACATGCAGCGTCAGGCCGTTCCGCTTCTTACTACAGAAGCACCAGTTGTTGGTACAGGAATGGAAGCAAAGACAGCTGTTGACTCCGGTGTTTGTGTGGTTGCAAGAAAGTCTGGTACTGTACTTCGCTCCACATCTACCGATATCAGCATCAAGAATGATGATGGAACAAAAGATGATTATCATCTTACCAAATTCATGCGCAGTAACCAGAGCAACTGTTACAACCAGCGTCCGATCGTTAATCAGGGCGAGCACGTTGAAGCAGGTGATGTTATTGCCGATGGTCCGTCTACTTCTCAGGGAGAGCTTGCTCTTGGCAAGAACCCTCTGATCGGATTTATGACCTGGGAAGGTTATAACTACGAGGATGCCGTACTGTTAAGTGAGAAACTTGTACAGAACGATGTTTATACATCTGTTCACATTGAAGAATATGAAGCAGAATCCCGTGATACAAAGCTTGGACCGGAAGAGATCACTCGTGATGTTCCAGGCGTAGGTGATGATGCACTCAAGGATCTTGATGAGCGCGGAATCATTCGTATCGGTGCAGAGGTTCGTGCTGGTGATATCCTTGTTGGTAAGGTTACTCCTAAGGGAGAGACTGAGCTTACAGCAGAGGAGAGACTTCTTCGTGCAATCTTCGGTGAGAAAGCACGTGAGGTTCGTGATACTTCCCTTAAGGTACCACACGGTGAGTATGGTATCGTTGTAGACGCCAAGGTATTCACAAGAGAAAATGGTGATGAGCTGTCTCCAGGAGTTAATCAGTCTGTACGTATCTATATCGCACAGAAGAGAAAAATCTCCGTTGGTGATAAGATGGCTGGTCGTCATGGTAACAAGGGTGTCGTTTCCCGTGTACTTCCGGTTGAGGATATGCCATTCCTTCCGAACGGACGTCCACTGGATATCGTGCTGAACCCGCTGGGTGTACCTTCCCGTATGAACATTGGACAGGTCCTGGAAATTCATTTAAGTCTTGCTGCCAAAGCACTTGGCTTTAATATTTCCACACCGGTATTCGATGGTGCAAACGAGAATGATATCCAGGATACACTGGAACTTGCAAATGACTATGTAAATACAGAAGATTTTGAAGAGTTCCGTGAGAAATACAAAGACATTCTGGCACCTGATGTAATGCAGTATCTGGATGAGAACAAAGCCCACAGAGCATTGTGGAAAGGTGTTCCGATTTCCAGAGATGGTAAAGTACAGCTTCGTGACGGACGTACCGGAGAGTTCTTCGACGGTCCGACCACAATCGGACACATGCATTACCTGAAACTGCATCATCTGGTTGATGATAAGATCCATGCCCGTTCCACAGGTCCTTACTCTCTGGTTACACAGCAGCCACTGGGTGGTAAAGCTCAGTTCGGTGGACAGCGTTTCGGAGAGATGGAGGTTTGGGCTCTGGAGGCATACGGTGCATCCTATACACTCCAGGAAATCCTGACAGTTAAATCCGATGATGTAGTCGGTCGTGTGAAGACTTATGAAGCAATCATCAAGGGTGATAACATCCCTGAGCCTGGTATTCCGGAATCCTTTAAGGTTCTTCTTAAAGAGCTCCAGTCCCTGGCATTGGATGTACGTGTGCTCAAAGATGATCAGACAGAAGTTCAGATCATGGAGAATGTAGATTACGGCGAAACCGATCTTCGTGCAGTTATCGAGGGAGATTCCCGCGGCCACAGAGGAGAGGAATCCTTCAGCAAACATGGCTATACCAAGCAGGAGTTTGACGGAGAGGAACTTGTTGATGTGGACGAGGACGAAGAAGAGGATTATGAATCCGAAATCGACGATTCCTACGATGATATCGAAGAGTAGAAAGGGGAAAAGAATACATGGCAGAATCAACCAATACCAATGAAACATATCAGCCAATGACTTTTGATGCCATTAAAATCGGACTGGCGTCCCCGGAAAAGATCAGAGAGTGGTCAAGAGGTGAGGTTACAAAACCGGAAACCATCAACTACCGTACCTTGAAACCGGAGAAAGACGGACTTTTCTGTGAAAGAATTTTCGGACCAAGCAAGGACTGGGAGTGCCACTGCGGTAAATATAAGAAAATCCGTTATAAAGGTGTTGTCTGCGACCGATGCGGCGTTGAGGTTACCAAGGCTTCCGTTCGTAGAGAGCGTATGGGTCACATTGAGCTTGCTGCTCCTGTTTCCCATATCTGGTATTTCAAGGGTATTCCGTCCCGTATGGGACTTATCCTGGATCTGACTCCAAGAACACTGGAGAAAGTTCTTTACTTTGCAAATTATATTGTACTGGATCCGGCAGATTCCGGACTTCAGTACAAGCAGATCCTTACAGAGAGAGAATATCAGGATGCCCGTGAGTCTTACGGAAATAACTTCCGCGTAGGCATGGGTGCTGAGGCTATCAAAGAGCTCCTTATGGCTATCGATCTTGAGAAGGATTCCGCTGAATTAAAGGCAGAGCTGGTTAAGGCAACAGGCCAGAAGCGTGCAAGGATCATCAAACGTCTTGAGGTTGTTGAATCCTTCCGCGAGTCAGGAAACCGTCCTGAGTGGATGATTCTTGATGTTGTTCCTGTAATCCCGCCAGATCTTCGTCCTATGGTACAGCTGGATGGTGGACGTTTTGCGACATCTGACCTGAATGATTTGTACAGAAGAATCATTAATCGTAATAATCGTCTGAAAAGACTGCTGGAGCTTGGTGCTCCGGATATCATTGTCCGCAATGAGAAACGTATGCTTCAGGAAGCAGTTGATGCCCTGATCGACAATGGTCGTCGTGGACGTCCGGTTACAGGTCCTGGAAACAGAGCCCTGAAATCCCTTTCTGATATGCTGAAAGGTAAATCCGGACGTTTCCGTCAGAACCTTCTTGGTAAGCGTGTTGACTACTCCGGACGTTCCGTTATTGTTGTTGGACCAGAGCTGAAGATTTATCAGTGCGGTCTGCCAAAAGAGATGGCAATCGAGCTGTTTAAGCCTTTCGTTATGAAAGAACTGGTAGCAAACGGTACCTCTCACAATATTAAGAATGCCAAGAAGATGGTAGAGAAGCTTGAGCCAGCTGTATGGGACGTTCTGGAAGATGTTATCAAAGAACATCCGGTTATGCTGAACCGTGCACCTACACTGCATCGTCTGGGTATCCAGGCGTTTGAGCCGATCCTTGTAGAAGGTAAGGCTATTAAGCTTCATCCGCTTGTTTGTACCGCTTTCAACGCTGACTTCGATGGTGACCAGATGGCTGTCCATCTTCCACTGTCCCAGGAAGCACAGGCAGAGTGCCGTTTCCTGCTTCTGTCTCCGAACAACCTTCTGAAACCTTCTGATGGTGGACCGGTAGCCGTTCCTTCACAGGATATGGTCCTTGGTATTTACTATCTGACACAGGAAAGACCTGGAAATAAGGGAGAAGGAAAGTTCTTCAAGAGCGTAAATGAGGCAATTCTGGCATATGAGAATCAGGTAATTACTCTGCAGTCCAAGATTCTTGTCCGCTGCAGCAAGGTAATGCCGGATGGAAGCACTTTCACAGGCAACGTGCAGTCTACACTGGGACGTTTCCTGTTCAATGAGATCCTGCCACAGGATCTTGGATTTGTTGACAGAAGCATTCCGGGAAATGAACTTCTTCTTGAGGTTGACTTCCTGGTTGGTAAGAAACAGCTGAAACAGATCCTTGAAAAAGTTATTAATACTCACGGAGCAACCAAGACTGCTGAGGTTCTGGACTCTATCAAAGCTATGGGTTACAAGTATTCTACAAGAGCTGCCATGACTGTATCTATTTCTGATATGACCGTGCCGCCGCAGAAGCCTGAGATGATCAAGGCTGCACAGGATACTGTAGATAAGATCACAAAGAACTATAAACGTGGTCTTATTACTGAGGAAGAGCGTTATAAAGAGGTTGTGGATACCTGGAAGAAGACTGACGATGAGCTTACTCATGCACTTCTTTCCGGACTTGATAAGTACAACAACATCTTCATGATGGCTGACTCTGGTGCCCGTGGATCTGATAAACAGATCAAACAGCTTGCAGGTATGCGTGGATTGATGGCCGATACAACCGGACATACAATCGAGCTTCCTATCAAGTCAAACTTCCGTGAGGGTCTGGACGTACTGGAATATTTCATGTCCGCTCATGGAGCTCGTAAAGGACTTTCTGATACCGCTCTTCGTACAGCCGATTCCGGTTACTTGACAAGACGTCTTGTTGACGTATCTCAGGATCTGATCGTACGTGAGATGGACTGCTGTGAGAACAGAGCAGAGATTTCCGGTATGTATGTAAAAGGTTTCATGGATGGCAAGGAGGAGATCGAGAGCCTTCAGGATCGTATTACAGGTCGTTTCTCCTGCGAGACCATTAAGAATAAAGAGGGCGAAGTCCTTGTAAAAGCAAACCACATGATCACTCCGAAGCGTGCTGCACGTATCATGAAAGAGGGTGTAGACAACATTACCGGAGGTGCTGTTGAGCAGGTTAAGATCCGTACCATCCTGAGCTGTAAGTGTAAGGTTGGTGTGTGTGCGAAGTGCTATGGCGCAAACATGGCTACCGGTGAGCCGGTACAGGTTGGTGAGTCCATCGGTATCATCGCTGCACAGTCTATCGGTGAGCCAGGTACACAGCTGACCATGCGTACTTTCCATACAGGTGGTGTTGCCGGTGGAGATATCACACAGGGTCTTCCTCGTGTCGAGGAGCTTTTTGAGGCAAGAAAGCCGAAAGGACTTGCTGTTATCACTGAAATCAAGGGTGTTGCTACAATCAATGACACCAAGAAGAAGAGAGAGATCATCGTAACAGATCCGGAGACTGGTGATTCCAAGACTTACCTGATTCCATACGGTTCCCGTATCAAGATCATGGACGGACAGGTTATGGAGGCTGGTGATGAGCTTACAGAAGGTAGTGTAAACCCGCATGATATCCTTCGAATCAAGGGTGTTCGTGCAGTTCAGGATTACATGATCCGTGAGGTTCAGCGTGTATACCGTCTTCAGGGTGTTGAGATCAACGATAAACATATCGAGGTTATCGTTCATCAGATGCTGAAGAAAATCCGTATCGAGGATAACGGAGATTCTGAGTTCCTGCCAGGTACACTTGTTGACTTCCTCGAGTATGAGGAAGTAAATGAGAAACTGGAAGCTGAGGGATTACGTCCTGCAATTGGAAAACAGGGAATGCTTGGTATTACCAAGGCATCTCTGGCAACTGATTCCTTCTTATCAGCTGCTTCTTTCCAGGAGACTACCAAGGTTCTGACCGAAGCTGCCATCAAGGGTAAGGTTGACCATCTGATCGGTCTGAAAGAGAATGTAATCATCGGTAAACTGATTCCAGCTGGTACAGGTATGAAGTGCTACAGCGATGTAGAGCTTGATACAGGAATGCCGGAAGAGCCAGAAGAAATCGAATTTGATGAAATGGACGACGAGGATCAGGATGTGCTGGATGTAGCGGAAGACTCAGAAGAGCTGGAGACTGCTGATGAGGCAGATCTTGCAGTGGATGAGGATGAGGATACATTTGAGGATGAGGATTCTTCTGAAGACAGTGAAGAATAAACGATAAAATATGAAATCCCCCAGGGTGACAGAAATGTTGCTTTGGGGGATTTTTGTGTAACAGAGAATTCTATGGAACTTACAGTTACACAAAAAAGTGCAGCCCGGCAGGAACACACTGCAGCAGCAAGGGAAATGCTGCTTGAGACAATCCGCCGTAGGCGAGGGTAAGGAAAAATATGGATAGAGGAAAATACAACCTGGTCTATCATTTGTGGTAAGATTCCTGTATAATGTTTTATGTAACTATTCAGAAGGCAGTATTCCGCGAGGTGTTCTGGGGGAAAAGTAGTTCACAGAAAACCCGAGAATAGCGGTGCGAAATCACGTAAACCATGATTTCTGTGCATCGTGACGGGGAAGACTTGCCAGTCCATTTAAAAAGTCATTACCCGTTCGAGGAGGGAGAACATACATGGATAAAGATGTTCCGGTTTCCGTCTGGCCAGAATGGGAACTTATAGAGAAAATAGGCGAAGGATCCTTTGGGAAAGTGTATAAAGCAAAGCGGACAGAACGAGGCCGCTCTTTTTACTCCGCAATCAAGATTATATCCATACCGGCAAGTAAGGGAGAACTTGATAGCGTACGCTCAGAGATGAATAATGAGCAGTCTACCAGGGAATATTTTCGAAATCTGGTAGAAGACTGCATTCAGGAAATATATACTATGGAGCATTTTTGCGGAAATTCCCATGTGGTTTCATTTGAAGATTTCAAAGTGGTGGAATATTTGGATGAGATCGGCTGGGACATTTCCATAAGAATGGAATATCTTACCAGCTTTATGGATTACTGCACAGGCAAGGAGCTTACTGAGAAGGAAGTGATCAAACTTGGCTGTGACCTGGCTATGGCATTGATTTATTGCAGGAAATTGAATATTATTCACCGTGATGTGAAACCGGAGAATATTTTTGTGTCCAGATTCGGTGACTTTAAGCTGGGCGATTTTGGAATTGCCAGGGAACAGGCACATACCATGAGCAATATGTCCAAGAAAGGTACCTATTCCTACATGGCACCGGAGATTTACAAGGGAGAGAAGTACGACAGCAGTATTGATATCTATTCCCTTGGAATTGTATTATATAAACTGATGAATCAGAACAGGCTGCCTTTTCTTTCGCTGGATAAGCAGCTGATTACATACAGAGATAAAGAGACTGCCCTTGCACGGAGAATGGCAGGGGAGAAAATGCCGGCACCAGTTAATGCCAGTGCTGCTTTTTCCCACATTATACTAAAAGCATGTGCATATGAGCCGGGGAAACGTTACAGGAAACCAGAAGATATGCTGCGGGATTTGGAGAAGCTTCGTCTGGCACCGGTGAATGCAGAGAAAGAGTGGGAGAAGTCCCAGTGGGAGCTGACAAATTCAGCAGAACTTGAGCGGGATCAGAGAAGATATGCCCCTCAGGAGCCGGAAGACCGTATGGAGCGGACCCATGTGGCAGAAGACCCTCAGATTGAGAAAGCTGTCCGGGAAGAAGAGGCACAGCTCAGAAAGCCTGCGAAAAATGCAGTGAAAAATTATGAGAAACAGTCAGTAAATGCCTCTTCCACTAAGCGAAAGAAGCAGCAGAGAAGCGGGTGGGACCAGGAAAGACAGATTTCACCATGGACAGTTTCCCTTATTGTAGTGGCGCTTGCGGCATGCATTATTATTGGTGTTTATATGAAATTAATCCATGATGAGAATCGCAAGGCTCAAAATACGGAGAACGTTATGGAAGTTCTGGAAGCTAATGATAACAGTACTGCTCAAATTGATGAATTTTCTACTTCAATTCAGACAATTAAGGAGCAGGCGAATACAATTGTAAGCGAACTTCCGGACTGCGAGGAAGTTGGCAAGGAAGGCGACCGGCTTCGCTACTATGACAGCAACGGGAAACTGGTGAAAGCGCTGATTTATCCGGAGACATCCGAAGATGGAGTTTATGAGGAGTATTATTATTGGGATGAACGTCTGTTTTTTGCATATGTATGGACCGGTAATAAGAAGGAATTATATTACTATGACAAGCGTGGCAAACTGATCCGCTGGATCGATACAGACGGAACTGTCCACGATAAGGAGAATGACAGTACTGAGTACACCAAGCGTGGCGAGAAATACTGGAAAAATGCGCTGGAGCAGTTAGATGAATGATGATACCGGTCATATAAGAAGTGGCTGTGATTCTTTGGAACATCGACAGACAGGCGAAGAGGAATAGAATGACATATCATATTGATTATGCATATACCTGCCATGCAGGGAAAGTGCGACCAAATAACGAGGACAATTTCTGGTGCTGTGGAGAGTACCTTCCAGTGAGTAATCATGGAACAGAAGAAATCCGTACTGGTCTCAGACTTCGGGAGAGCCTTCCGGTAATGTCTGTTTTTGACGGCATGGGAGGGGAGAGCCAGGGGGAAATGGCTGCCTGGCTTGCTTCTGACAGCCTGGAGCATTTTTATAGGGAAAATAAGGGGATGCTTCGTAAAGCACCAGAACTTTTTCTTACAGAAGCCTGTAAGAATATGAATCAGGCTGTATGTGATTATGGTCGGGAACAACGGATCAGTGCCATGGGAACTACTATGGCGATGATTGCTTTTGGAAAAAAAGAAGCGTATATCTGTAATCTGGGAGACAGCAGGATTTATCGGTTTTCCAAGGGGAATTTTTCACAGATTTCCAGAGATCATGTGTTGAAAAGCTGCAGATTTGGGAAAGCACCACTGACTCAGTTTCTGGGAGTGGAGGAGACCGAGATGAAGCTGGAACCTGCCATTGCGGCAGTTCCTTATCAGGATAGGGACCGTTATCTGCTTTGCTCAGACGGGGTAACAGATATGTTATCTGATCGCGAGATTGAAGAAATTATGAAGCTGGAGGACTCAATTCGTGATATTGCCCATGCTCTTTTAACAAGGGTACTGGATAAAGGGGCCAGAGATAATACTACGATCATTCTCTGCGAGGTAAGAGCAGATAATCGGCCGTTCAAAACCTGGCTTTTGCAGAAGAAGGGATAAATCAGAGGGCAAAATTTTTCACAATTTAAGTAGTTGATTATAGGAAAATGAAGGTGATTTATGATGAAAAATCGTATGCAGGATCTTGATTTTGAACAGACAGTGGCATTTGATTCCGTAAAGGATTTTGAATTTACCAGAAGGGCCGCCCAGAGATTTCGTCAGGTAGTCAGTCTGGACGGATTTGAGGATGAAGATGCGGACGTTATTTTTCATTATTTATATAAAGAGATGGAGCTGGTTTCGTTCGGAGATCATTTGAAGAGATATATCTATGAAAGAGCCGGGATTGAGGAACCGTTTGGGGAAGTGCCTCAGGAGGTATACCGAGATATTGCAGTTGATTCTTTCCGGGAAACGTATACACCCAAGTCTATGAATCCTACTTCAACTAAGCTTCCTGCGTTGGTGAACAACTGGCTTACACAGGCCTCAGTAAAGCGCGAGACTGTATTTCTGCTGGGCTTCGGGCTTCGCATGAGCGCGGAGGATGTTTCTGACTTTTTGACAAGGGTGCTGAAGGAGCAGGATTTTGATTTCCATAATCCAGAGGAAGTGATTTACTGGTATTGTTATAGTAAGCAGCTTCCTTACAGCAAGGCAGAGGAATATAAAGAGAATTACAAATCCATGGAACCTGCAACAGATAAGGGGAAAGTGGCAGAAGTGATAGGCGGCGATTTTATCATAGATACAGAGGAAAAATTGCTGAAATATCTGGCATGCCTGAAAGCTGGCTGGGATGATCCCATGAATGAGAAGAGTCAGGCATTTCAGGAGTTCCTGCGCCTTCTGGAACACGCGAAGCAGATCATTGCGGCCATGTATCAGAAGGATGAGGAGGAGAAATGCCGGGATAAGATCTGGAAACCGGAGAATATTACTCCTTCTGATCTGGAGAAGGTAATCTGCAATGGTATTCCTATTAATAAGATGGGAAATCTAAAAAAAATGTCGGCCTCTATCCTGGCGAAACATTTCAGCCAGAAGAGATTCAGCAGACAGAGAATTACCAATATTCTGAATCACAAATTCCCGGTAGAGCGGTTTGATCTTCTTACGCTGGAGTTCTTTATCGTGTCTCAGGAGATGGAGGATGATGATCCCTATGACAGATACCACCATTTCATAGAGGAAGCGCAGAGAATTCTGAAAAAGTGTGGAATGAGCGAGATTTATATTGTGAACCCATATGAATGCTTCCTTCTGATGTGTCTTTTGACGGATTGTCCGCTGGCTGTTTTTTCGGAGATATGGGAAATGTCATATGAAGAGAATGGGGACGAGGAGTAAGAAATTTCTTAATATAGAAATGCGCAGTGCTGTTTGGAGGCACTGCGCATTTTTAATAGCAATTAAGGTTAATCATTATAGTAGAGATAAATACTGCGGCTAAGCTGTGCAATTGTATTCTGGGCTTCTCCCGGGCTGGAGAGGTTCTGGGAAAGGAAGACGATGACCAGATCGTTTCCACCCTGTGCGTTGTACAGGATTCCGGCATCATTTTCTACATCGGAAAGCTCACCGGTTTTGTTGGCAACGCTGACGCCCTCTGGCAGGGCAGCCGGAATCTTGTTGGTACGTTGCTGCTGCTTCAGAAGGGAATACATTTCTTCTGCATGTAAAAGGCTTGGCGTCTGAGTAGTACCAGAGCAGATCTGGTAAATTTCTTTCAGGAATTTTCCACAGTCATAGGCAGAAGTGTAATTATCTCCGAATTCATTGCTGGCAAGAAGCAGTCGTCCCATGGAAGTATTTGTGTAGCCGTGAGACTGACAGAAACTGTTTACTTTCTGCATACCTGCAGTGCTGTCGCCACTTCCCAGGCAGGAAACCAGACTGTTTGCCGCGTCATTATCACTGACGGTGATCATTGGTGTCAGATAGGAATCCAGGGTGGCAGAACCATACTGCTGGGACAAAGAATCATAATTCTCATATACTGCACCCATAATGAAAAGCTTGATCAGGCTGGCTGCCTGCATTGGGGAATCATTGATCGTAGCCTCTGAGCCGCCTGAAAGGTCACAGATATAAACGCTCCAGGAACCGTTTGAAACAGGAAGCTGGGATTGAACCTGAGAGACCAGAGTATCCATCTTTTCATCGGATTTGTTGTCAAAAGCAGAACTTCCGTGGGAGGGAGAGATGGTGCCATCATCGTCAGAAAGTTCGGGGGTAATAGCAGCCATGGTAGAATCTTTTTTTCCCTGGGAAGTGCCATCTGTTGTCTGAGCGGAGTTGGAACCGGATGACTGGGAAGGACCTACTGGTTCTGTATTGGCAGCAGGAGTCTGATAAGGAACAGTTACTTCCTCCGGAGTTGGAGAAGACTGTACAGAACCTGCATTTTCTCTCTGGGAAGGTCCCTGGACAGAAGAATCATCAGTAGAAGCTTCGCTGTCGGAATTTCCATCATCAGAAACAAAGCCGCTTTGGTCGGCGTCTTCAGAAGTTTCATCACCAGAGGTAAATCCGGAAGCTTCACCGTCAGTGAAATCTTCAGTCTGGGCTGTTGCTGAACCGTTTTTTGCCAGATTAATACTTCTCTGGCTGTCCCTTTTGAAGAAAGTAAGGTAAAGAATGATAAGAATTAGTAAAGCAGCGACAATGCCAAGAAAAATCAGCAGATAAGAAGAGGTTTGTTTCTTTCTATTATTTTTCATAAGTTCTCCTTTCGAATCAATGAAATATCTGGAAGAGACATTATTTTATGGCAATAAATCCAGATTTATTTTTCCGCAAAATATGCATCAATCCCATCAGCGATTCCAGATGCCATTGTGTTCTGAAAATCCGGATTGCTCATTTTCAGATCATCAGATTCATTGGTCATAAATCCCATTTCCACAATAGTTACCGGAATGGTGCTCCAGTTGATTCCAACCATATTGTCGGCATATGTTACGCCGCGGTTTTCAAATCCGGTTGCGTCACAATAGGCATCCAGAATGCACTGGGAAAGGCTGTTGGAATCATCATAGAGCTGGGATACATAAGGATTGGAAGAGGAGGGGGAAATGGTAAGTGCACCGGCAGCAGAGGACGATTCAGCACCATTGGCATGGATACGCACGTAAACCTCGGCCCCCTGTCCGGCAACATATTCAGCTCGCTCTTTATTGCTGATGGCAGTATCATTATCCGTTCTGGTAAGAACAGTCTGATAGCCACGGTCTTCCAGAATCTGCTGCAGCTTCAAAGAAACATCCAGATTCAGCTGATATTCAGGCAGACCTGAAAAAGTTCCCTGGGTTCCTGTTGAGGCTTTGGCTTTCATTTCTGTGGAACCTGGACCAAGAGGTTCAAGGTCACTCATATCCACATTTGGACTCTGATGACCGGGATCAATACCGATTATATGTGACTGGGCTACAGGCGGTCCCTGAAGCTCGTCAGTGGTCTCAGCACAGACAGTGCACAGATTTATAAGTCCTGCTCCGGAAAAAATCATGAGGCCAAATGCAAAAATCCGGGAGAATCCACTGGATTTAGCCACTGCTTTTTTGAAACACATATGTATACTCCTGTTCATGTTAATTCTTTTTTCGACTATTCAGCAGATTGTATTTCGAAAAGCAGGTACTGTAGAGGTGCTGAAAAGTTCTTGTTTCTTATTATAATAATGTGAAGCTGTGAATGCAATGTAAAGTTAAGTTTTCCTAGAGCGTGTTTGAAAAAGGCTTTCTGCAAGATGTGCGTCACAATTTGCGGTATATTTTACCCGAATTCGGTTACCGTAGCCCGCTAAGGCGCCCTCATCCGAGCGAAATCTCCCACAAATTGTGATGCAGATCACGGGAATGATTTTTTTACACGCTCCAGAACAGCAGTAAAAAATACATTATAATAAGAAGAAACCTATTTATAATTCACCGTGATAAATTGTAAAAACCTTGAAAAAATAAGGAAAAATTGATGAAAAACACCTTGACAGAGATATGCAGACAGGATATAATCAAAAAGCGTGCGAAATAAGGCATTTTTTTCCGCGCTTACTAAGATAATAGCAACCGCAAGGAAACCCCATAGAACAATCTATGGAGAAATAAATCGGGAGGTGAAATGGAATGCCAACATTCAACCAGTTAGTAAGAAAAGGACGCCAGACAGCTGTTAAGAAATCTACAGCTCCGGCTCTGCAGAGAACTTATAACTCTTTAAGAAAGAAAGCAGTTGAGCAGTCTGCACCACAGAAACGTGGCGTTTGCACAGCTGTTAAAACAGCTACTCCTAAGAAGCCTAACTCAGCTCTTAGAAAAATCGCCAGAGTTCGTCTTTCCAACGGAATCGAAGTAACAAGCTACATCCCAGGAGAAGGTCACAACCTTCAGGAGCATAGCGTTGTTCTGATCCGTGGAGGAAGGGTTAAGGACTTACCTGGTACAAGATACCACATCATCAGAGGTACTCTTGATACCGCAGGTGTTGCTAACAGAAAACAGGCCCGTTCCAAATACGGCGCTAAGAGACCGAAAGTTAAAAAATAATCCATCCGTATTGCTGCGGAGACTATAGAGATTTGTACGGTATTCCATATACCCTGTCGGTTGCGGGTTAAATATAGGACCATTACCAGTGCGAACATGCAATAGTTTACTGCGTGAGTACCGATGAGATAATCAGGATGATTAAGGAGGGAAGTAACGTGCCACGTAAAGGACATACTCAGAAAAGAGACGTTCTGGCAGACCCGATGTACAACAATAAAGTTGTTACAAAGCTTATCAATAACATCATGTTAGATGGTAAGAAAGGTGTTGCACAGAAAATTGTTTACGGAGCATTCGCCAGAATGGAAGAAAAATCTGGCAAGCCAGCAATTGAAGTATTTGAAGAGGCAATGAACAACGTAATGCCTCAGCTTGAAGTTAAAGCAAGACGTATCGGTGGAGCTACTTATCAGGTTCCGATCGAGGTAAGAGCTGACAGACGTCAGGCTCTGGCTCTTCGCTGGATCACCATGTTCTCCCGCAAGAGAGGCGAGAAGACCATGGAAGAGAAACTGGCTAACGAGCTTATGGATGCAGCCAATAACACCGGAGCATCTGTAAAGAGGAAAGAAGACATGCATAAGATGGCTGAAGCAAATAAAGCATTTGCTCACTATCGCTTCTAATCAAGGAGGAAAATCCATTGGCTGGAAAAGAAGGTAGAGAATACCCGCTCGAGAGAACCAGAAACATTGGTATTATGGCTCATATCGATGCAGGTAAGACAACTCTTACAGAACGAATTCTGTACTATACAGGTGTCAACTACAAGATTGGTGATACTCATGAAGGTACTGCTACCATGGACTGGATGGAGCAGGAGCAGGAGCGTGGTATCACAATCACATCCGCTGCAACAACATGTCACTGGACACTGGAAGAGAACTGCAAACCGAAGCCTGGTGCTTTGGAGCATCGTATCAACATCATTGATACCCCAGGTCACGTAGACTTTACTGTTGAGGTTGAGCGTTCCCTTCGTGTACTGGATGGCGCTGTCGGCGTATTCTGTGCAAAGGGTGGTGTTGAGCCACAGTCTGAGAACGTTTGGCGTCAGGCTGATACCTACAATGTACCACGTATGGCATTCATCAATAAGATGGATATCCTTGGTGCAAACTTCTACGGCGCAGTAGAGCAGATCAAGACTCGTCTTGGTAAAAATGCAATCTGCCTGCAGCTGCCAATCGGAAAAGAAGATGACTTCAAGGGAATCATTGACTTATTCGAAATGAAAGCTTACATCTACAATGACGAGAAGGGCGATGATATTACTATCACCGATATCCCGGAAGACATGAAAGAGGATGCTGAGCTTTATCATACAGAACTGATCGAGAAGATCTGTGAGCTGGATGACGATCTCATGATGGAATATCTTGAGGGCGAAGAGCCAAGCACAGACAGACTGAAAGCAGCTCTGAGAAAAGGTACATGCGAGTGTACAGCTGTTCCGGTATGTTGCGGTTCTGCATATAGAAACAAAGGTGTTCAGAAACTTCTGGACGCTATCCTGGAGTACATGCCTGCTCCAACAGATATTCCACCAATTGATGGTGTTGACATGGATGGAAACCCGACCGTGAGACATTCTTCTGATGAAGAGCCGTTCTCCGCTCTGGCATTCAAGATCATGACAGACCCATTCGTTGGAAAACTTGCATATTTCCGTGTATATTCAGGAACAATGAATTCCGGATCCTATGTATATAACTCTACAAAGGGCAAAAAAGAGCGTGTTGGCCGTATCCTTCAGATGCATGCTAACAAGCGTATGGAGCTTGATAAGGTTTACTCCGGTGATATTGCTGCAGCTATCGGATTCAAATTCACCACAACTGGTGATACAATCTGTGATGAGCAGCATCCAGTAATCCTTGAGTCCATGGAGTTCCCGGAACCAGTTATCGAGCTGGCTATCGAGCCTAAGACAAAAGCAGGACAGGGCAAACTTGGTGAGGCTCTTGCAAAACTTGCAGAAGAGGATCCGACCTTCCGTGCACATACAGATCAGGAAACAGGACAGACCATTATCGCTGGTATGGGTGAGCTTCACCTTGAGATCATCGTTGACCGTCTTCTTCGTGAGTTCCACGTAGAGGCTAACGTAGGTGCTCCTCAGGTTGCTTACAAAGAGACAATCACCAAGGCTGTTGACGTAGACAGTAAATATGCTAAACAGTCCGGTGGTCGTGGACAGTATGGTCACTGTAAAGTTAAATTCGAGCCTATGGATGCCAACGGCGAAGAACTGTACAAGTTCGAGTCTACTGTTGTCGGCGGTGCTATTCCGAAGGAATACATTCCGGCTGTAGGAGAAGGTATCGAAGAGGCTATGAAGGCTGGTATCCTTGGAGGATATCCGGTTGTTGGTGTACATGCAAATGTATACGATGGATCTTATCATGAAGTCGATTCTTCTGAGATGGCATTCCACATTGCAGGTTCTCTTGCATTCAAGGATGCTATGCAGAAGGCTTCCCCAATCCTTCTTGAGCCTATCATGAAGGTTGAGGTAACCACACCAGAGGATTACATGGGTGATGTTATCGGTGATATCAACTCCCGTCGTGGTCGTATCGAAGGTATGGATGATATCGGCGGCGGTAAGATGATTCGTGGATTTGTTCCGCTTTCCGAAATGTTCGGATATGCAACAGATCTTCGTTCCAGAACTCAGGGACGTGGTAACTACTCCATGTTCTTTGAGAAATATGAGCCAGTTCCAAAGAGTGTTCAGGAAAAAGTTCTGGCAAAGAAAGACTGATTTAACTACAGGCTGAATTAGGATTTCATATAAAACAATAAAAAGCTTGCAAATATCCTTGGTTTGCAATATAATCAAGGATAGCAAGTTTAAAATCGATATGGCGCTCTATTTTAATAGAGAATGAGCCAACTAATCAAGGAGGACATTTTAAAATGGCAAAGGCTAAGTTTGAGAGAACAAAACCGCATTGTAACATTGGTACCATCGGACACGTTGACCATGGTAAAACTACTTTAACAGCTGCTATCACAAAAGTACTTTCTGAGAGAGTTGCTGGTAACGT
Organism: Ruminococcus sp. RTP21484sp1_RTP21281st1_A8_RTP21281_210402; assembly: GCF_040914025.1. Lineage (NCBI taxonomy): Bacteria > Bacillati > Bacillota > Clostridia > Eubacteriales > Oscillospiraceae > Ruminococcus > Ruminococcus sp. RTP21484sp1_RTP21281st1_A8_RTP21281_210402. The sequence goes on along the minus strand of NZ_JBCPGE010000061.1, from coordinate 2,217 downwards.
AGCTACAGATTTCGCTAACATTGATAAAGCTCCAGAGGAAAGAGAGCGTGGTATCACAATCTCTACAGCACACGTTGAGTATGAGACAGAGCATAGACACTATGCACACGTTGACTGCCCAGGCCATGCTGACTACGTTAAGAATATGATCACTGGTGCAGCTCAGATGGATGGTGCTATCCTTGTTGTTGCTGCTACAGATGGTGTTATGGCTCAGACAAAAGAGCACATCCTTCTTTCCCGTCAGGTAGGTGTTCCTTACATCGTTGTATTCATGAACAAATGTGATATGGTTGACGATGACGAGCTTCTTGAGCTGGTTGAGATGGAGATCCGTGAGCTTCTTTCCGAGTATGACTTCCCAGGAGATGACATCCCGGTTATCAGAGGATCTGCTCTTAAAGCTCTTGAGGATCCGAGCAGCGAGTGGGGCGATAAGATTATGGAGCTTATGGATGCAGTAGATAGCTACATTCCAGACCCACAGCGTGACACAGATAAACCATTCGTTATGCCTGTAGAGGACGTATTCTCCATCACAGGACGTGGAACAGTTGCTACTGGTAGAGTAGAGGCTGGTGTTCTTCACGTATCTGATGAGGTTGAGATCGTTGGTATCAAAGAAGAGACTCGTAAAGTTGTTGTAACTGGTATCGAGATGTTCCGTAAACTTCTTGATGAGGCTCAGGCTGGTGATAACATCGGTGCACTTCTTCGTGGTGTTCAGAGAAACGAGATCGAGCGTGGACAGGTTCTTGCTAAACCAGGAACAATCACATGCCATACAAAATTCACAGCTCAGGTTTACGTTCTGACTAAAGACGAGGGTGGCCGTCATACACCATTCTTCAACAACTATCGTCCACAGTTCTACTTCAGAACAACAGACGTTACAGGTGTTATCAACCTTCCAGAAGGAACAGAGATGTGCATGCCTGGAGATAACATCGAGATGACAATCGAACTGATCCACCCAATCGCTATGAGCCAGGGTCTTACTTTCGCTATCCGTGAAGGTGGACGTACTGTAGGATCAGGACGTGTTGCTACAGTTATCGAATAATTTTAGCATAACATCTTAAATTATATATATTGAGTACCGTAAGGTACATGTGTCCAAACGTAAGATACCCCGGAACCGTAAGGTTTCCGGGGTTTTTCTGTTGAGTGGAAATATTAGAAAGAGTGGGAAATAATAACGAACAGTATAGAAAAACGGCTGCCGGGAGAGTATCCTGACAACCGTTTGTGATAACAGAATGATAACAAAATTGTGGAATCAGTAATTAATAAAGCATTTATTTCAAGGACTTTGCTAATATATTTAGCATACGTGAAAATGTAAGTAGAAAACTACATTGCAAACTATGTGATTTTCCAGGAATCATTTCAAATGAATAACGTTCATGAGCAAAAGTGTTTTCGCTTTTTTTTAAATCGCTAATAAACATTTCATTAGTGTAATCTGAATCAGAGTTACCTTTCATAGCGTTTATTGTTAAGTCCAAAATAATCTTTTTTGAATCATCGGATAATTTGTTAAAGAGATCTTTATATAGTTTATGGCCATTGACAATATTTCCATGATCATTTTCATAAAAGAGTTTTAGAATTATTTCACAGGAAAATGACAGATTAACAAATGCAGGGTACAAACGCCAGATGTCCTCTTGAGAAGGTGTTTGTGTTTGGAGTTTGGGGAGCAGTGATTGATATAAATCATTTCCAATACTGTAATATGTTTCTGCTAAAATCTTAGCTTCATCATTGCTTTGTATCTTGGTGTGCCAACGAGTGCGGCTATATCGACGCTGGAGTTATCCCAAAATATGCAGGCTGTGTCAACGGAGTACAATGGTTTAAGGATCGTGGACAATGGCTGGATGGCAGCGCCGAGCCTGCCCCCGGAATGATTATTTTCTTCGATTGGGCAGACGAAAGTGGTCAGGATGGATTATCCGACCATACGGGTATTGTTCAAAAGGTCGAAAACGGCAAGGTTTATACGGTCGAGGGCAACTCCGGCGACAGTTGCCGAGTCAATGAGTATTCTATCGGTTATTACGAGATTCTTGGCTACGGCGCACCTGCCTATTAAAATACACAAGCCGCCTGCATTTTGCAGGCGGTTGGATTACATACGTCAATTGTAATCTGAGATTCCATACCCACATCTCAGACTGATTTAAAAAGTTAATAGTAATGAGTGCAAAGGAA